>NZ_JBSFWR010000057.1:0-52168 GCF_053594915.1 Kitasatospora sp. NPDC002543
CTGCCCCCGCCGTCGGGCGCCCCACTCGCCCCACGGCAGTCTGAAAATCATCCAGCCCCCGCAGCACCCACCCCCGGAGCCGCCCCCGGCCCCCCACCCTCCCGAGAGCCCCCCTCCCCCGCCGACCCCCGCAGGGCCCGCTCCAAGTCCCGCAACGCCTGCCCCACCAACCGCGTCCCCGCCCGCACCACATCCCGCTGCACCCCCGGCGGCGCCGACGCCAACCCCTCCTCCAGCCAGGCCTGCGCGTCCCGCACCGCACCGAACTCCACCGGCTGCCCGGTCAGCATCGCCGCCGCCGCGAGCGCCGTGGCCAGCCGCAGTTCCTCCGCGTACGCCGCCGTCCCCGGGACGGGCTCCGCGTCCCCCGCCGGCAGGTGCGCCTCCAGCAGCACCGCCGCCCGCCCGAGGGCCCCGACGGCCGCCCGGGCCCGGTCGATCTGGCGCCGGCTGACCCCGGCCAGCCCGGATTCGTGCCGCCCCGGTTCCGCGTCGGCCCGCTGCATCGCCTGGATCAGCTCGGAGCGGGCCTCCCGCGAGTCGAGCAGCGCGCTCCGCACCACCCGTCCGCGCGGCGCCGACGGCACCTCGTAGCAGGCGATCACCGCTCCCGCGTACCGTCCGGCCGCCGCCAGCCATTCGGCGAGCCGTTCGCCGAGCCGGGCCGTCTGCCAGGTCGGGAACAGCGCGTACGTGACGAGCGCGATCGATCCGCCGAGCAGTGTGAGCCCGACCCGTTCGAAGGCCGTCACCAGCGGGTTGCCCTCCTGCAGTCCGAGCAGGAACACCACGTACGTGGAGATCCCGACGGTGGTGAGCGCGTACCCGGTCCGAAAGGCCAGGTAGGACCCGCCGATGCAGACCACGGCGAGTGCGGCGAGCACCCACTCCCCGGGGTGGGCGAGCTGCACCACGAGCGTCGAGACGGCGACCCCGACGACCGTTCCGGCGAGCCGGGCGACGCCCCGGCTGTAGGTCTGCGCGAAGTCCGGCCGCATCACCATCGCGGCGGTCATCGGCGCCCAGTAGCCGTGGTGGAACCCGACCAGCCGGGCCAGCAGGTAGGCGACGGTGACCACCCCGGCGAGCCGGACGGCGTGCTGGAAGATCGCCGAGCGCGGGTGCAGCTGCCGCCGGACGGCCCGCGCCGCGACCGGCAGCATCCGGGCGATGGTCGGCTTGTGCAGCGATCCGCCGGCGCCGACGACGGGCGTGGTGATGGTGTCCTCGTCGTTGCGGTCCAGGGTGTCGGCGGCCTTGCGCAGCAGTCCGCCGAGCCGCCGGGCGGAGCGCCGGGCCGCGCCCTGGAGCCGCGGTCCCTCGTCCGAGCCGACCAGGGTGAGCGAGGGCGCGGAGCGGGGGAGCCGGACGGGGTCGCCGCTGCGGACGGCCCGGGCGAGGGCGTCCATGACCTCGGCGGCGGCGGCCAGCACCTCCCGTGCCCGGTCCCGTTCGGGCCCTTCCTCGGGGGCGCCCACCTTGGGGTCGGCGAGTGCGGCGAGGGTGGGCCGGATGCGTTCGGCGATGCCGCGCAGGCCGCGCAGTTCGGGTGGCCGGTGGCGGTCCTGCCAGGGGGTGAGGGCGGCCGCGTGGCGGGCCGTCATGAACGGTTCCGGGTCCACGTGCGCGGTCGGGTCCTGACGCAACCGCCGCGCGTAGTCGGCGAGTTCGGCGTAGGTGTCGGCGAGCGCCTCCCGTTGGGCGGTCCAGCTGCCGATCGGCCAGACGGTGATGACGGTGGCCTGGACGACCCCGCCGAGCGCGGCGACCAGCCCGTGGCCGAGCGCGGTGGCCGTGCTGACCGGGAGCTGCACGACGATCAGCATCACCGAGACGGTGTTGGTGGCGACGACTCCGGCGGTGGGCCCGATCGCCCAGGCCAGCCCGGCGCCGAAGGCCCACACGGCGAGCAGCACCGGGAACAGCCCGGGGACGCCGGCGGCCAGGTAGCCGAGGAAGGTGCTGATGCCGAGTCCGGCGCCGGCCGCGACGGCGAGGCTGGCCCGGGGCCGGAAGCTGCGCTGGAAGGTGGCCGAGCCGGCGATGAACGCGCCCATCGCGGCCGAGGTGGCGAGCGCGACCCCGCCGAGCGCGAGGGTCGGGAAGAGCACCAGTGCCACCGCGACCGCCCCGCGCACCGCCCGCTTGGGGTCGGTGAGCGCCCGGTCCAGGGTGAGCCCGGTCCGCGCGGTGTCACGAAGTGCGGCGAACCAGGACATAGCGACATCCTAGGGGGCGGACCTCCGGCGGATCCGACTCAGCCGCGCCGCGACCCACAGCAGTGCCCCGGTCGGCAGGAACACCGCGTCCGCCGCGATCATCGCGAGCGAGAAGACCGGCAGCCCGAGCACCACCGCGATCCCCGCGTGTTCCAGCATCATGACGGCCAGCAGGACGTTCTTGACCCGCCGGTTGAGCAGCGTGAACGGGAACGCCACCTGGAGGAGCACGGTGCCGTACGAGATCAGGAAGACCGGCAGCAGTGCCGAGCCGACCAGGGCGGACAGCCCCGGCCAGGGGGTGAAGTAGTCCAGGTGCAGCGGGTAGTACAGCGCGGTGCCGTCCTGCCAGCGCGAGCCCTGCACCTTGTACCAGCCGGCCGTGGCGTAGATCAGCACCACCTCGGCGGCGATCACCAGCATCGCGCAGTTGTGCACCATGTTGGCCAGCGCGTCGAGCACCGCCCGCGGCTCGCCGTCCGGCCGCAGCCGGCCGAGCACCCACCAGAGCCCGGCCACCGCCCAGAGCCCCCAGAACAGCGGTGACCAGCCGAGGTACGGGAAGGACCGGTCGGTCCAGGTCAGGCCGTCGCCCGCGAACCCGCCGAACTGACAGGCCGCCAGGGCGGTGCCGAGCAGCGCCCAGAGCACCGCCCCGGTCCGTCCCGCCCGGGGCCGGCGCGCGTCCAGCGACCAGACCTCGGCGCAGCGGGTGAAGACCAGGTAGACCGCCATCAGGTGGACGACGTTGTCGCCGCCGTCGCCGAGGAAGACGTCGCGGTTCTGCAGGGACAGCACGGTGACCAGGAACAGCACCGTGCTCGCCTTGGTCCGCCAGCCCAGCAGCACGGCCAGCGCCGCCAGCACCGCCAGGTGGTAGACCAGTTCGAACCAGAGCCGTCCGCCGAACCAGGGCAGCACGGTGAACGCCCCGTTGTCGGCCAGCAGCCGCTCGGCCAGTTCCATCGACCAGGGGGAGCGGTCGCCGTACAGCACCCGCCGGTGCGGCCACTCGCGCAGCAGGTAGGCCAGCCAGACCAGCCCGAAGCCGATCCGCACCACCGCGGCCTGGTGGCGGCCGAGCGCCCGCCCGGTGAGGGCCTCCGCCGCCCGGCCGAGCGGCGAGCGCGGCCCGCCCGTCTCCCGGACGGCCCCGGGCTGTCGCGGCAGCCGGTCGGCGGGCAGCGCCCCGTCCGTCGGGCCGGCCGGCGCCGTCGTCCCGTTCATCCGAGCAGCCCCCGGTAGTCCTCGTCGGTGACCCGCCACCACGGCAGTTCCCGCACCCGGGGCGCCGGCGGCGCGGGCTCGCCGCTCCAGGACGGCGGCGGGACGGTGGCCGCGGTCGAACGGAACTGGATCTCCACGATCCGCTCGCCGTCCGCCTCCCGGCCGATCCGCTGCAGGGCGATCCGTTCGAGGTACTGCTCGGCGAGCCCGGCGCGCGGGGAGGTCCGGGTCTCGTCCTGCGGGTTGTGCGAGCCGTCGTAGAAGTCCCAGGCCCGGCGCAGCAGGTTCTGCTCGACGTGGCTGGGGGCCGGGTTGCCCCGTATCGCGGCGACGTCCTGGGCGGTCAGCCCGATCCAGTCGTGGGTGCGGGTCGTCCCGTCGGACGCGGCGGTGCGGACCCTGGCGTCCACGCCGACGTTCTGCTGGAGCGGGTTGGGTGCGAACAGCTTCCAGTTCTGCTCGAACTCCGGGTACACCACGCCGTCGATCTCGTCCCGGTACTGCCGGGACACCGAGTTGGCGGGGGAGACGTGCAGGAACACCGCGGCGAGGAACAGCCCGGTGCCGCCGGCCAGCACCGCCCCGGCGAAGCCGAGGACCAGCTGTGCGGGCCTGGACCAGGCCCGCCCCGCGGCCGGCCGGTCCGTCGTCTCGGTCATGGCATCCCCAGCCCGGTCGGCGGGCGCCGCCGGCCCGCTGCCGGCGTGCTCGCGCGCGCCCATCCTGCCCTAAGGCGTGGGCGCGGACCGTCAGAGGACGAAGGCCTCCTGGCCGGTGCTGCTCACCATCGGACGGCCCGCGCCCTGCCAGGCGTACATCCCGCCGTCCACGTTCACGGCTTCCCGGCCCTGCTGCACCAGGTACTGGACGACCTGCGCGGAGCGGCCGCCGACCCGGCAGAGCACGTACAGCTTCTCGTCCGGCAGTTCGCCGAGACGGGCGATCACCTCGCCGATCGGGATGTGCAGCGCGCCGTCCACGTGGCCGGCGTCCCACTCGTCCTGCTCGCGCACGTCCAGCAGGGCGGCGTCGGCGGGCACGGCGGCGGCGTCGGCGGAGGGGATCTGCGGGAACATCGTGTGGCTCTCCTGGGATTCGCTGGGGTCGGTGTCATTGTCGCCCACCGGCGACGTTCCGTGGTCGTCGGAGGACGGGCCGGCCGCCGGGGCGGGGCCGCCGAGCAGCCGCTCCAGCTCGGACTGCTGCGCGGCGGCCTTGGCCAGCAGTTCCTCGGCGAGCTGTTCCAGCAGCCGGTCCGGGTCCTGCGGGGCGAGGGCGAGCAGCCGGCCCATCGGGGTCTGCTCCAGCCGGACCTGCTCGGCGGCGGTCTCGGCGATCTTGGCGGTCAGCCAGTCCAGCCGGCGGCGCAGCCAGTCCGCGCGGTCGGGGGCGTCGACGGCGGGCGCGGCCTCCGGCGCGGTGGACCACTCGGCGGCCAGGGCCCCCAGGGCGGACGCGTCCCCGTAGGCGTAGGCCTCGTTGACCCGGACCAGGAAGGCGGCCCGGCGCTGTTGTTCGGACGGGTCGGTGGTCAGGTCGGGGTGGGCGCGGCGGACCAGCTCGCGGTAGATCCGCTGGGCCTCCTTGCCGGGCCGCACCCGCGCCGGCGCGGCGGGCGGCGGCGGGGCCGGCTCGCCGTCCTGGCCGGACTGCTCCCGCACCGAGTCGAACAGCGCGTCCAGGTCGGGCAGTTCCTCGACCTGCCGGCGCGCCTCGGCGGCCCGGCGCAGGTCCTCCGGCCGGCCGGTGCGGGCCGCGACGGCCTCGGCGACGAGCGCGTCCAGCTCGTCCAGCCGGGCGTAGAGCGGGCCGAGCAGCTGGTGGTGGATCAGCGCGAAGTTGTCGATCTCGACCCGCAGCGTCTGCACGTCCACGTCCATGCTGAGCCAGGCCAGCTCGGCGGCGGCGACCCGCTCCTCCAGTGCCTGCTGCTCCGGGTCCGTCCAGCGGGCGGGGCTCTGCGCGCTCACTTCTCGCCTCTGTCTCGTCCGGCCGGCCGGGGTCCTGCGGGCCACCCGTACGGACGGTCCGGCCTGCCACCCTACCGCCGTGATCGCGGGCCCCGTCCGGATGAACCGGGGGTACGGACCGGCGCGCGGCACGCGACACGCAACCGATCCTGAGGAATCTCCCCGTTTCGGTGTCGGGTCCGGCCCGGTCCGTGCTTCGCTGGTATCCGCACAGCGTGTCTTCCTCCGGAGAGACGGCCGCCCCCGGGCGCGGCGGCCAGGCGGGAGCAGAGCGGATCCATGGTGGCCGAGTCCAACTCCACACCGCGGCCGGCGGGTGACGGTACCGCGCCGGGCGACCACCCCACGGGTGTGGCCGCCCTGGTCCGGCTCGCCCCCGTCCTGGTCGACCGGTCCGGCCGGATCGCGCAGTGGGGGCGGGCCGCCGAGGAGCTCTTCGGCCACCGCGCCGAGGTCGCCCACGACCGCCCGGCCTCCGGTCTGCTGCCGGCCCTGGAGTCCCGGGTGCTCGAACGCTGCTCCGTCCGCCGCCCCTGCGACGCGTTCGACACCCTCGCCGAGCGGACGGCCGACGGCCGCCCCTGGATCGGCCGGCTGACCGTCACCGACCGCGAGGAGCACCAGCGCGACGTCCTCTGGTGGGCCTACCCGCTGCCCGGCCCGGCCGGCGGCCTGCTGGCGCTGGCCGCCGACGCCCGCCCGCTGCGCTCCACCGGGCCGCGGCTCGCGCTCGGCGAGCGGCTGCTGCCCTTCGCCGCCGCGCCCGGTGTCCGGGGCGCCTTCCACACCCCGGCGGCGGCGCTCACCCCGGCCGGGATGCCGGTGCCCGAGCCGCTGGCCCGGCTGCTGCCCGCCGCCCACCGGGCGGCGCTGCTGGCCGCGCTGGAGCGGGGCGGGCTGCCCGCGCTGCGGCTGGACCCGGGCACCGTGCTGCCGGTGCTGCCCGCCGACGTGCAGGCCGGTGCGGCGCAGGCGGCCGTCGGCCTCGGCCGCCGCTACCCGACGCCCCAGCAGCGGGCCGCCCGGGTCGGCCCGCCGGCCCAGTCCGAGCAGACCGCGCCCGGCCGCCGCCCGGCCGGCCCGCTGCCCGTCCAGCGCGAGGCCGTCGAGCGGCCCGCGGCCCGGCCGGTGGCAGCCGTCGGCGGCGCCGCGGCGGGTGGCGGCCCGGCCGTCCCTCCGCCCGGTTCCGGCCCGGAGGGCCCGGAGGTGCTCCCGTTCGGCGGGGGAGCCGCCGCCGTCGGGCGCGCCGCCGTCGAGCCGCTCGGCGACCAGGCCCCGCCCGTCACCGTCCCCCTCACCGTCCAGGTGCCCGCCCCCGCCGTCGGCGAGGGCCCGCCCGGAGGCCGGCTCGGCCCGTTCCTCACCAACGGCCAGGCCGGCGAGCAGCTGGCCCTGCTGAACGAGGTCGGCGGCAAGGTCGGCACCACGCTGGACCTCGGTTTCACCGCCCACGAGCTGTGCCAGGTGCTGGTCCCCCGGGTCGCCGACTTCGCCTGCGTGGACCTGGTGGACGGGCTGATCTCGGACTCCGAGCTGCCGGCCGCCCGCCCGGACGACGACACCATGCTGCGCCGGGTCGCCCTGGTCTACAACGAGACCGGCGGCGCCTGGGACCACGTGCTCTCGGAGGGCTCGCTGGTCAGCATGCCCCGCCGCACCCCGCCCGGGATGGCCCTGCAGCTGAACCAGCCGGTGCTGGTCCCGGTGGTCAGCTCGGACGTCGCGGTCGACTACGCGATCGCGCTGGGCGGCGCCCGGCTGGTCCCGGTGGTCTCCGGCCGCTCGATGCTGGTCGTCCCGCTCTCCGCCCGCGGCACCGTGCTGGGCATCCTCAAGCTGCTCCGGCTGCCGGACCGCGCCCCCTTCGACGAGAGCGACGCCGCGACCCTCAAGGAGCTGGCCGTCCGCGCCGCGCTGTCGCTGGACAACGCCCGCCTGCACCGCGCCGAGGCCAGGGTCGCCACCACCCTGCAGCGCTCGATGATCCCGACCCGCCCGCCGCAGATCCCCGGCGTGCAGATCGCCCACCGCTACCTGCCCGGGGACCCGAAGGCCGAGGTCGGCGGCGACTGGTTCGACGCGATCCAGCTGCCCGGCAGCCGGGTCGCCCTGGTGGTCGGCGACGTGATGGGCCACGGTCTGCACTCGGCGGCCGCGATGGGCCGCTTCCGCACCGCCATGCAGACCCTCGCCGCCCTGGACCTGCCGCCCGGCCAACTGCTGCGCCACCTGGACAACCTGGCCCACAAGCTCGGCGACGACCACCTCGCGACCTGCCTGTACGCGGTCTACGACCCGATCAACCGGACCTGCGAGCTGGCCAGCGCGGGCCACGTCCCGCCCGTCCTGGTGCACCCCGACGGCACCGGCGAGCTACTGGAGATCCCGGCCGGCGCGCCGATCGGCGTCGGCGGGGTGCCGTTCGTCGCCAAGACCATCGACGTCTCGGACGGCTCGATGCTGGTGCTCTGCACCGACGGCCTGGTCGAGGTCCGGGGCGGGGACATAGGAGCCGGTCTGGCCGCGCTCTGCGGCAACCTGATCGACCCCCGGCAGAGCCCCGAGCAGGCCTGCGACGTGGTGCTGCGGCGGCTGCACTCGGACGACCGCAAGGACGACGTCGCCCTGCTGGTGGCCCGCTTCGACGGGGTCGCCCCGTCCGAGGTGGCCACCTGGGACCTCACCGTGGACCACCGCGAGGTCGGCCGGGCCCGCTCACTGGTCCGCGAGCAGTTGGCCGGCTGGCATCTGGAGGCGCTCAGCGACACCACCGAGCTGCTGGTCAGCGAGCTGGTGACGAACGCCGTGCGGGTCGCCCGGGACACCGTGAAGCTCCAGCTGATCCGGGTGGACAAGCTGCTGGTCGAGGTCAGCGACGACAACCACAACCTGCCCTCGCTGGAGCCGGCCGAGCAGCTCGGCGAGACCGGCCGCGGCCTGACCCTGGTCACCAAGCTCGCCGAACGCTGGGGCACCGCCCGCAAGGCGGTGGGCAAGGTCGTCTGGTTCGAGCTCCCGTTCCCGCACTCCTGACGGCCCCGAACGCGCACGGGCCGCGCACGGACACCCGTACGCGGCCCGGCCGGCACGGACGTCAGGGGATGGCGGCCCCCGCCGAGCGGCGCCGCCGGGCCTCGACCGCGACCTCCCGCGAGGCGGCCGCGGCCACCGAGGTCGCGGCACCGACGCCGGCCAGCACCCGCGGCCAGAAGTCCCCGAAGACCTCGACCGAGACGGCGATCAGCAGCGCGGTGATCACCGCGACCACGTGCTCCAGACCCGCCAGGTTCGGCAGCACGATCGCCTCGCCGATCATCACCGCCACCACCAGGCCGCCGGTGATCCGGGCCCGGCAGCGGAACGCGATGCAGATCGCCAGTGCCACCACCGCGGCCGAGGGCCCGGTGTCCCGCACGTAGGCGACCCACTTCGGGAAGCCGAACACGTGGTGCGGCCCGACCGCCACGCCGACCCGGGCGAACAGCGTGCCCGCCAGGGTGCAGGTGTAGGCGACCAGCAGGGTCATCCGCCGGCCGAGCACGATCTCGGCGATCGCGAAGACCACGAACACCTGGGCCAGCGCCCCCCAGACCGGAAGGTCCAGCGCCGGCACGTACAGGGAGAGCGGGGTCCGCAGCAGCGAGACCTCCAGCGGCAGCGCCGCCCGCACCACCCCGATGTTGTTGACGAAACGCTCGCCGCCCGGCAGGTGCTGGACGATGCTGAACAGCAGGATCAGAAACGTCGCCACCGTGGCCAGCGGAACGGCCGCGAGCTTCTTGCGCACCACCGCGTCCCGGACCGTCGCGTACAACGTCCCCCACTCGGCGACAGCGACCGATCTGGCGGTTGCCAGCGGCCCCTTTCGCACGCCCCCCGCGTGGGTCCTGTGAATCACAACCGTTTCTCCGAATCCCCGAACTCTCTGCTACTCCCACATTAGAAGCCGGTTAACAGAGCCACATCGGCATGGATGGGGAGTCACGTCATCCTCTGGAGGGAGGCAGTACCCCCATCGGCCCCCCATTTCGGCCGACCGGTCCCCTCCGCCCCCCGACGGAGGGCTACCCCTTCCCGTCCCGGGCCGCCACCGGGACCCTGGGCGCCACCACGGCGGCCCGGGCGTGCCGGCGGCGGAACAGGGCGGGCAGGCTCGGCGCGACGATGAATCCCTCGGCGCGCGCGCTCGCGATGCCGATCCGCGGAATCTCGCTGCTCTTCTCGAAGAGCAGGTAACGCGGTTCCCAGATCGGCCGGTACTTGGCGTTGGCGCGGTACAGCGACTCGATCTGCCACCACCGCGAGAAGAATCCCAGGACCGAACGCCACAGCCGCAGCACCGGGCCGGCGCCGAGGCGCGATCCGCGCTCGAAAACCGAGCGGAACATCGCGAAGTTCAGCGACACCCGCTTCAGCCCGACCTCGTCGGCGCGCTGCAGCAGCTCGATGACCATGAATTCCATCAGGCCGTTCTCGGTGTCCCGGGCCCGGCGCATCAGGTCCAGCGAGAGCCCGTCCGGGCCCCACGGCACGAAGCTCAGCAGCGCCTTGAGCTCGCCGTCGCCGTCGTGGCACTCCAGCATCACGCAGCGGCCGTCGCCCGGGTCGCCGAGCCGGCCGAGCGCCATCGAGAAGCCGCGCTCGGTCGCCCCGTCGCGCCACTCGTCGGCCTTGGCCACCAGCTCGGCCATCTCCGTCTCCGAGATGGCCTCGTGGCGGCGGATGCGCACCGTGTAGCCGGCCCGCTTGACCCGGTTGTAGGCCTGCCGGACCACCCGCATCGCGCGGCCGTCCAGCGAGAACTCGTCCAGTTCGACGATCGCCTCGTCGCCCAGCTCCAGCGCGTCCAGCCCGTGCCGGGCGTAGATCACCCCGGCCTCCTCGGAGGCGCCCATCACGGCCGGGGCCCAGGCGTGCTCGCGGGCCTCGGCCAGCCAGGCGTCGATCGCGCCCGGCCAGGCCTCCGGGTCGCCGATCGGGTCGCCCGAGGCGAGCGAGACGCCGCCGATCACCCGGTAGGTGACCGCGGCCTTGCCGCTGGGGGAGAAGATCACCGCCTTGTCCCGGCGCAGCGCGAAGTAGCCGAGCGAATCCCGCTCGCCCTGCTTGTCCAGCAGGCCGCGCAGCCTGGCCTCGTCCTCGGCGGTCAGCAGCTCCTTGCCGCGCGGGCTGCGGAAGGCCACGTACAGCACCAGCAGGAAGAGCACCGCGCCCATCGCGTTGATCGCGGCGTTCACCCAGGTCGGCGCGGCGATCACCGAGCGCAGGTGCTCGGACGGGGTGATCGTGATCATCCGGCCGACGGAGTACCGGAACAGGTCCCAGAAGCCGGCGCCGGGCAGCTCGTTGGTCAGCCAGACCAGCAGCGCGCCGACCCCGCCGCCGAAGGCCAGCCCGCCGACGAAGGTGGCCGCCGCCGTCTTCGGGTTGGAGCTGTCGCCCTTGGACGTGAACTCCTTCCGCCCGACCAGCAGTGCCAGCACGAACAGGCAGGTCAGGACGGTGGAGACGTAGTTGAGCGGGTGGGCGTCGAAGCGCTCGGACGGCACCAGCATGGCCGCCACGTAGAGCAGCGCGAACATCCCGCCGAGCGCCGTGTTGAAGATCCACGCGGCGCGCTTGCGCCGCCGCATCGCGATCGCGAGGAACACCGACAGCACCGCGCTGGCCAGGCCGGCGGTCATCAGGTACGGGGTGAAGTACTCACCCTCGTTGTGCTCGTAGACCTGGTCGCGGAAGGGCACCAGCAGCACCGTCGCCACGTTCAGCAGCGCGATCAGCCGCAGGTACCAGACGGAGGCCGCGGCGGCCCGGTGGCGCCAGCGGTCGGGCACGCCCGCGGGCCGGGGCCCTTCGGACGTGGCGGACGGCTCCGACTTCACAGTGGACGACACAGCTCAATTCCAAACGATCAGATGGTGGGGCGCATCCGCGAACGGCCCGGCGCCGGGCGCCCGCTCTGCCCGACGGACTGACCGGCGACCTCACCCGGCCGACCGCCCGATCGGAGAAGCGGCCGGGGAAAAGGTCAGCCAACTCCATGTTTCCCCACCGAAGCTGAGAATCGCGTGAACCGGGTAGCGGATTCCCACCCCCGCCGAACGGCGGGGGTGACCACCCCCCGGACGTTCGGCACCCCGCCCCCGCAGCCCCTACTCTCGAAACGACCCACGCGGACCGCCCCACCCGGCCGCCCGAACCGAGGAGGCACCATCACCACCACCCGCGTGCTGATCGTCGACGACGAGATCCTGGTCCGCTCCGGCCTGGGCCTGATCGTCGGCTCCGCCGGCGACCTGGAGGTGGTCGGCGACTGCTCCGGCGGGCAGGCCGAGGAACACGTCCAGCGACTGCGCCCGCACGTGGTGCTGCTCGACATCCGGATGCCCGACCTCGACGGCATCTCGGTGCTGCGCCGCCTGCGGGCCCTGCCCGACCCGCCCGCCGTGGCGATGCTCACCACCTTCGACACCGACGAGTACATCGGCACCGCGCTGCGGGCCGGCGCGACCGGCTTCCTGCTCAAGGACACCGCCCCCGAGCAGCTGGTGCACGCCGTCCGGGTGCTCGCGGCCGGCGGCAACATCCTCTCCCCGACCGTCACCCGCACCGTGATCGGCGGCTACGTGGACGGCGGCGGCCCGGACGCCGAGGCCACCGCGCTCGCCCGCACCCTCACCGGCCGCGAGCTCGACGTGCTCGCGCTGCTCGGCGAGGGCCTGTCCAACGCCGAGATCGCCGACCGGCTCTTCCTCGGCACCGGCACCGTCAAGGACCACATCAGCGCGATCCTCGGCAAGCTCGGCGCCGCCAACCGGGTCCAGGCCGCCGTCCTGGCCCACCGGGCCGGGCTGGTCCGGCCCAAGCCCGGCGACGGGGCATGACCGCCGCGGACCACCTACCGTCCGGACGGCTGCCGGCCTGGTGCACCGCCACCTGGCCGATGCTGCTGCTGCCCGTCCTGTACTCCCTGCTGGACGCCGCCCTGGTGGCCCGGGAGGCCGCCTGGTGGCAGGTGGCGCTGTCCACGCTGGCCGCCCTCGCGCTGTTCCTGCGCCGCCGCTTCCCGGTGACGGCACTGCTGCTCACCATGCCGGGCAGCTGGGTGGACGAGATCTGGCTGGCCCCGATCACGGCCGTCTACTCGGTGGCCGCCGAGCGGCCCCGCCCCCGGATCGTGGTGCCCTGCGGCATCCTGTTCGCCCTGGTCGAGTTCTTCCACTGGCCGCTGCCCGACGGCGTCCTCGACCTCAGCCGCGCCACCGCGCTGGACGCCATCCAGGCCGTGATGCTGGCGGCCGGCCCGGCCGCCACCGGCCTGCTCGCCCGCACCCGGCGGGAACTGGCCGCCCGCCTGGACGAGCTGACCCGCGGCCAGGAGCGGGAGAGCCGGCTGCTGGCCGAGCGGGTGCTGATCAGCGAGCGCGGCCGGCTGGCCCGGGAGATGCACGACGTGGTCTCGCACCAGGTCAGCCTGATCAGCATCCAGGCCGGGGCCCTCCAGGTGAGCAGCACCGACCCGGCCGCGGTGACCGCCGCCCGCACCATCCGCGAGCTGTCCGTGCGGACCCTGGACGAGCTGCGCCAGATGGTGGGGGTGCTGCGCGGCACCGGCGGGCTGCCGGACGCCCCGCTCGCCCCGCAGCCCCGGCTGGCCGACCTGCCCCGGCTGATCGAGGAGAGCGGTCTGAGCGCCGACGCCGAGCTGGTGCCCGGCGACCGCCCGTGGCCGGAGGCGGTCGAGCGGGCCGCCTACCGCACCGTCCAGGAGGCGCTCACCAACATCACCAAGTACGCGCCGGAGGCGGCGGTGCACGTGCGGGTCCGGGCGAAGGGCCGCCGGCTGCGGGTCGAGGTCCGCAACGAGGCACCGCCGGCGCACCCGTCCGAGACCCTGCCGGGCGGCGGCCACGGCCTGGTCGGCCTGCGCGAGCGCGCCCAGCTGCTGGGCGGCACCCTCAGCGCCGGGCCGACCCCGGACGGCGGCTTCGAGGTCCGCGCCGAACTCCCGGCCGGTCACGGCTGACCGGCCCCGCCACCCGGATCGGGGGCCGGATCCGGGCCTGGGGGAACGACAAAAAAGCCCCGCAGATCCGTAGATCTGCGGGGCTTCGCTGTGCGCGAGGGGGGAGTTGAACCCCCACGCCCTTTCGGGCACTGGAACCTGAATCCAGCGCGTCTGCCTATTCCGCCACCCGCGCATGGGTGTTGTCTTCTCTGCCGACCGGTCCTCCGAACCGCTCGGTACCATCGGTACTTCGCGTTTCCTTGGTCCGGCCTCCCTTTCGGGCGGCCCTTCCGACGTGGAAAACATTAGCACGACCTGGGGGGCTGCTCCGAATCCGTTGTCCGGGGAGGCCCACGGCATCCGAACCGATGCCCGACGAACGTCCGTACGACTGCCGGGAGCCCGTTCCCACGAGCACACCTGGCGTGCCGTACCCGAAATGCGTCACCCTGTGTGTCCGAGCCCACCCCCGGGCACCACACGGTCCGGGAACCGTACGGAAGGGCCCGGCGTGGATACGATCAGTACGGAAGTACCGCAAGTAGGAGGCGCGACCGGGTCCCGGGCGGGATCCGGCCGGCAGGCAGGCGAACGAACCCTGGAAGGGGGTGCCCCATGGGAGTGCTGAAGAAGTTCGAGCAGCGGCTCGAGGGTCTCGTCAACGGCACCTTCGCCAAGGTGTTCAAGTCCGAGGTCCAGCCCGTGGAGATCGCCGGAGCGCTGCAGCGCGAGTGCGACAACAACGCGAGCATCTGGAACCGCGACCGCACCGTCGTGCCGAACGACTTCATCGTCGAGCTGAGCCCGCACGACTACGAGCGACTCAGCCCCTACTCCGGGCAGCTCGGCACCGAGCTGTCCGGCATGGTCCGCGAGTACGCGGAGGCCCAGCGGTACACGTTCATGGGGCCGCTCCAGGTGAACCTGGAGAAGGCCGACGACCTGGACACCGGGCTGTACCGGGTGCGCAGCCGCACCCTCGCCGCCGAGGAGCCCCCGCAGCAGCAGCCGCAGCAGTACGCGCCGCAGCAGCCCGGCTACGACCGGCCGCCGGCCGCTCCGGCCCCCGGCGCACCGTGGCAGCAGCCCGGCGCCGGCCAGTACGGCGCGCCCCCGCCGCCGGCCGCGCCCCCCGCGATGCCCCCGGGTCCGCCCGCGCCCGCGGGCGGCAACGTCCGCGCCTTCCCCGGCGCGGGACACGGCGGCGCCGGGATGCGCCGCTGGGTCGAGGTGAACGGCTCCCGGCACCAGATCACCGGTTCCGCCTGCGTGCTCGGCCGGTCCACCGAGGCCGACGTGCGGATCGACGACCCCGGGGTCTCCCGCAAGCACGCCGAGATCCGGCCCGGCACCCCTTCGATGGTGCTCGACCTGGGGTCCACCAACGGCATCGTGGTGGACGGACAGCACACCCAGCGCGCTACGCTCCGCGACGGCTCGCGAATCGTCGTGGGCTCCACCACCATCGTCTACCGGCAGGTCGAAGGGTAGTGTCCGAATTGTTCGCGCGCCTCGCTCACCGACTGGCGGGACGGTCATGTCAGAACTGACCCTCACGGTCATGCGGTTGGGCTTCCTGGCCGTGCTGTGGCTGTTCGTCATCGTCGCGATCCAGGTGATCCGCAGCGACCTGTTCGGCACCAAGGTGAACCCGCGGGCCTCCCGCCGCGGCGGGGGCGCCGCGGCTGCGGGCGGTGCGGCCACCACGACCGCGGCACGCGCCGCGGCGCCGACCCAGGCCGGTCCGTCGGCCGGGCAGACCCAGGCCGGCCAGACCCAGGGCGGCGGGCGCCGCCGCGGCGGTCCGACCCAGCTCGTCGTGGTGCAGGGCTCCCTGGCCGGCACCACGGTGGCGCTCCAGGGCCAGACCATCACGCTCGGCCGCGCGCACGACTCCACCATCGTGCTGGACGACGACTACGCGTCCTCCCGGCATGCCAGGATCTATCCGGATCAGACTGGGCAGTGGACGGTCGAGGATCTAGGCTCCACCAACGGCACCTATCTGGACCGGCAGCGCCTGACCGCGCCCACCCCGCTCCAGCCGGGCATGCCGATCCGTATCGGCAGGACCGTCATCGAACTGCGGAAGTAGTAGCGCATGAGGGACAGCATCCCGTCCATGACCCAGAGGGGGGCACAGGTCGCATGACCCTGGTGCTGCGCTTCGCCGCCGGCTCCCACAAGGGACTGATCCGGGAGGGGAACGAGGACTCCGGCTACGCCGGGCCGCGGCTGCTGGCCGTGGCCGACGGCATGGGCGGCGCCGCGGCCGGCGAGGTCGCTTCCTCCGAGGTGCTCGGCTCGATCGTCCGGCTGGACGAGGACGTGCCGGGCGCCGACCTGCTGACCCTGCTGGGCGACGCCGTCCAGGGCGCCAACGACCGGCTCCGGCAGATGGTCGAGGAGGACCCGCAGCTGGAGGGCATGGGCTGCACCCTGACCGCCATGCTGTGGACGGGCCAGCGGATGGGCATGGTGCACGTCGGCGACTCCCGCGCGTACCTGCTGCGCGACGGCTCCCTGGTGCAGATCACCCAGGACCACACCTGGGTGCAGCGCCTGGTCGACGAGGGCCGGATCACGCCCGAGGAGGCCGAGACCCACCCGCAGCGCTCGCTGCTGATGCGGGCGCTGGACGGCCGCGGCCAGGTCGAGCCCGACCTGTCGATCCGCGAGGTCAGGGCCGGCGACCGCTACCTGATCTGCTCCGACGGCCTCTCCGGTCCGGTCAGCCACCAGACCCTCCAGGAGACCCTCGGCAGCTACTACGCGCCCGAGCAGACCGTGCAGGAGCTGATCCAGCTCGCGCTGCGCGGCGGGGGCCCGGACAACATCACCTGCATCGTGGCGGACGTCATCGACGTCGGCGCCACGGACACCATGAGCGGCCAGTTCAACGACGTCCCGGTGGTGGTCGGCGCGGTCGCCGACGCCCCGCCGTCCTCGGCCGCCGCCGACCGCTCGATCGCGGACACCCCGGCGGGCCGCGCCGCCGGACTCGGCCGCAGCCCCCAGGGCGCCTTCGGCCCCGCCGAGGGCTACGAGGGCGAGTACGGCTCCGGGCAGGGCGGCTTCGGCCCCGCCGAGGGCTACCAGGGCGGCGAGTACGGCTACGGCTCCGGCGAGCCCTCGGTGTACGGCACCGAGGAGTTCGACGAGGAGCGCCCGGCGAAGCGCAAGCGCAAGGGCCTGACGGTCTCGCTGGCCGCCCTGGTCGCGCTCGGCCTGCTCGGCGGCGCCGGCTGGTTCGGCTACCAGTGGACCCAGGACCAGTACTACGTCGGCACCCAGGACGACCACGTCGCGATCTACCAGGGCATCAACCAGAACCTGGCCGGCCTGCGCCTGTCCTCGGTGCATTCCTCGTACAGCAGGATCCAGCTGAAGTGGCTGCCCGAGGACCAGCAGGTCCACGTGAAGAAGACCATCTCGGTCGGCAGCATGAAGGACGCCCAGTCGACGGTCAACGAACTCGACGGCTGGGTCCAGCTCTGCCAGCGGGCGGCGAGGGCGGCCGCCCCGGCCGCACCGCCGGCCACCCAGGCGGTGCAGGCGGCGTACCTGGCCGCCACGCCCACCCCGACCGAGAAGAACCGCGGCCCGGCCGCGGTGGCACCGACCAGCGCACCGACCACCGCGCCGGCCACACCGACGCCGACCGCCCCGGGGGCACCCGCCCCGGCGCCGAACGCCACCCCTCCGACGGCCGGCGGGCAGGGCGACCAGGCGCCGCTGACCGAGGAGGAACTCGGCCGGGCCAACTCCTGCCCGAAGCAGTGACGTCCGTGATCCGACATAGGACCGCCCCGAGCGGTCTTGCCGGCCGTCAGGGAGCGGTCACCACGTGAGCAGCTACGACCTGACCCAAGAGTCCACCCGGTCCGGCCGGCGCCGGGCGGCGGCCGAGCGTGCCGTCCCCCGCCGACGGGGCAACACCACGATCTCCCCGCAGGAGACGCCCAACCGGCGCAACACCGAGCTGGCCCTGCTGGTCTTCGCGGTGCTGGTGCCCGTCCTCGCGTACGCCAACGTCGGCCTCGCGATGGACGGCAAGCTGCCCACCGGCATGCTCGGCTACGGCCTCGGCATGGGTGCCCTGGCCGTGGTCGCGCACCTGTTGGTGCGCCGCTTCGCGCCGTACGCGGACCCGCTGATGCTGCCGATCGCCACCCTGCTGAACGGGCTCGGGGTGGTGATGATCTGGCGGCTGGACAAGGCGGGCAAGCTGCTCAGGGGCAACTACCCGGCGGCCCAGAACCAGCTGATGTGGTCGGCCCTCGGGATCGCCGGCTTCATCGCGGTGATGGTCCTGCTGAAGGACCACCGGGTGCTGCAGCGCTACACCTACATCTCGATGGTGGTGGCCCTGGTCCTGCTCGCCGCACCGGCCTTCTTCCCGGCCCGGGCGGAGGACTTCGGCGCCAAGATCTGGATCCGGATGGGCAGCTTCTCCATCCAGCCCGGCGAGTTCGCCAAGATCGTCCTGACCGTCTTCTTCGCCGGCTACCTGATGGTCAAGCGGGACGCCCTGGCACTGGCCAGCCGCCGGTTCATGGGCCTGTACCTGCCGCGCGGCCGCGACCTCGGCCCGATCGTCGTGATCTGGCTGCTCAGCCTGCTGATCCTGATCTTCGAGAACGACCTGGGCACCTCGTTCCTGTTCTTCGGCCTGTTCGTGGTGATGCTCTACGTCGCCACCGAGCGGACCAGCTGGATCCTGTTCGGCCTGCTGATGTCGGTCGGCGGCGCGGTCGCGGTCGCCTCGACCGCCAGCCACGTGAAGGTCCGCATCGACGCCTGGCTCGACCCGATGGCCGCCTTCGGCGCGAACCCGCCGAAGGGCTCCACCGAGCAGATCGGCCAGTCGCTGATGGCGCTCGGCTCCGGCGGGGTCACCGGCTCCGGCCTCGGCCAGGGCCGCTCCTGGCTGATCGCCTTCGCCGCCAAGAGCGACTTCATCCTGGGCTCGTTCGGCGAGGAGCTCGGGCTGACCGGCCTGATGGCGATCTTCCTGCTGTACGCGCTGCTGGTGCAGCGCGGGCTGCGCACCGCGCTCGCCGCCCGCGACCCGTTCGGCAAGCTGTTCGCCGTCGGCCTCTCCTCGGCGATGGCGATCCAGGTGTTCGTCGTGGCCGGCGGTGTCACCGGGCTGATCCCGCTCACCGGTATGACCATGCCGTTCCTCGCCCAGGGCGGTTCGTCCGTGGTCGCCAACTGGGCGCTGGTCGCGATCCTGCTGAAGATCAGCGACAGCGCCCGCCGACCCGGGGTCGAACCGGCCCCGGCCCCCGAGGGCCAGGGAGGACCCGCCCGATGAACAAGCCGATCCGCCGGGTCTCGATCTTCTGCCTCGTGCTGATCCTGGCCCTGATGGTGCGCACCAACTGGGTGCAGGGCGTCCAGGCCGACTCCTGGGCGACCAACAAGAACAACAAGCGCCAGCTGTACGACCGGTACGCCCACCCGCGCGGCAACATCATCGTCAGCGGCCAGCCGGTCACGAAGTCGGACTTCGTCAACGGCCTGCGCTACAAGTACAAGCGCTCCTGGGTCGACGGCCCGATGTACGCCCCGGTGACCGGCTACTCCTCCCAGGCCTACGGCTCCAACCAGCTGGAGAACCTGGAGGACGGCATCCTCTCCGGCACCGACGACCGGCTGTTCTTCCGCAACACCCTGGACATGCTGACCGGCGAGCAGAAGCGCGGCGGCGACGTGGTCACCACCATCAACGCCAAGGTCCAGAAGGCCGCGTTCGACGCGATGGGCAACAAGAAGGGCGCGGTGGTCGCGCTCGACCCGAAGACCGGCGCGATCCTGGGCCTGGTCTCCACCCCGTCCTACGACCCGGGCACCTTCGCCGGCGGCGAGGCGGCCGACACCAAGGCCTGGACGGACCTCAACGCCGACCCGAACAAGCCGATGCTCAACCGGGCGCTGAAGGAGACCTATCCGCCCGGCTCGACCTTCAAGCTGGTCACCGCGACCGCGGCGTTCGAGAACGGCCGGTACCAGGGCATCGACGACGCCACCGAGACGCCCGAGCCGTACATCCTGCCCGGCACGAACACCCAGCTGAAGAACGAGAGCCCGAACGAGCGCTGCGAGAACGCCACCGTCAAGTCCGGGATGGACCAGTCCTGCAACACGGTCTTCGCCAAGATGGGCGCCGACCTGGGCAAGGAGCGGATGCGGGCGCAGGCCGAGAAGTTCGGCTTCAACAGCACGGTCGACACCCCGATCCGCTCCGAGAAGAGCGTCTTCCCGGACAGCCCGAGCCTGGACGGCACCGCCCAGGACTCGATCGGCCAGCACGACACCCGCGCCACCCCGCTCCAGATGGCCATGGTCTCCGCGGCGATCGCCAACAACGGCAGCCTGATGCAGCCGTACCTGGTCGACCAGGAGCGCTCGGCCACCTTGACCACCGTGTCCAAGCACACCGAGAAGCAGTTCTCCCAGGCGATGAGCCCGGCCACCGCGCAGAAGATGCAGGACCTGATGGTCTCGGTGGTCGAGAACGGCACCGGCACCAACGCCAAGATCCCCGGCCTCCAGGTCGGCGGCAAGACCGGCACCGCGCAGCACGGCGAGGACAACGCCGGGCTGCCGTTCGCCTGGTTCACCTCCTGGGCCAAGACCCCGGACGGCCAGTCGGTCGCGGTCGCGGTGGTCGTCGAGGACGGCTCCCAGAACCGCGACGGCATCAGCGGCGGCCGGCTCGCGGCCCCGATCGCCAAGGCGGTGATGCAGGCAGCACTCGGCAAGTAGGAGCGCGGATCCGGGGTGAGGGGAACGTCACGATCGGCAGCCCCGTCCGGATACCGGTCTGATATCGGCCGACGGCTGACTCCGGTCCGATGCGGTCCGACCGGTAGCGTATCCGCCAGCAGCGGGTGTGCCCGTTGCCGCCCGCGAGGCACCGCACGGCCCGGCCGGAGAACCGGTCGCGGACCGCGCGGCGTCACCCAGAGCGTGCGGGGACACCTACGTCACAACCTCACCGGCGGGTGAGGGAGAGGGTCGGAACTATGGAAGAGCCTCGTCGCCTCGGCGGCAGGTACGAGCTCGGCGGCGTCCTCGGACGCGGCGGCATGGCCGAGGTGTACCTCGCCCATGACACCCGGCTCGGCCGCTCCGTCGCAGTGAAGACGCTCCGGGCCGACATGGCCCGGGATCCGTCGTTCCAGGCCCGGTTCCGCCGCGAGGCGCAGTCGGCGGCGTCCCTGAACCACCCCGCGATCGTCGCCGTGTACGACACCGGCGAGGACTACATCGACGGCATCTCCATCCCGTACATCGTGATGGAGTACGTCGAGGGGTCCACGCTGCGCGAGCTGCTGCACTCCGGCCGCCGGCTGCTGCCCGAGCGCGCGCTGGAGATGACCATCGGCATCCTCCAGGCCCTGGAGTACTCGCACCGGGCCGGCATCGTGCACCGCGACATCAAGCCGGCCAACGTGATGCTGACCCGGCAGGGCAACGTCAAGGTCATGGACTTCGGCATCGCCCGTGCGATGGGTGACGCCGGGATGACCATGACGCAGACCTCCGCCGTCATCGGCACCGCCCAGTACCTCTCCCCCGAGCAGGCCAAGGGCGAGCAGGTCGACGCCCGCTCCGACCTGTACTCCACCGGCTGCCTGCTCTACGAGCTGCTGACCGTCCGCCCGCCGTTCGTCGGCGACTCGCCGGTCGCGGTGGCCTACCAGCACGTCCGGGAGGAGGCGCAGCCGCCGTCCGTCTTCGACCCCGAGGTGCGCCCCGAGGTCGACGCGATCGTGCTGAAGGCGCTCGCCAAGGACCGCGACTACCGCTACCAGACCGCCGACGAGATGCGCGACGACATCGAGCGCTTCCTCGACGGCCTGCCGGTGGCCGCCGCCCAGCAGGCCGCGTACGGCATGGGCGCGGCCGGGTACGGCTACGACCAGAACGGCTACCCGCAGCAGCACGACCCGTACGGCCAGACCAACGTGCTGCCGCAGCAGCCCGGCGGCGGCCCGACCACCGTCCTGCCGCAGGCCTCCGGGCAGCCCGGCTACGGGCAGCAGGGCGGCTACCAGGACGACGGCTACGGCCAGACCTACGCCGGTGCCGCGGGCGGCGGCAACGACGGCTACGACGACGGCTACGGCCGCGGCGGCCGCCGGGGCGAGGACCCGCCGAAGAAGAGCAACACCTCCTGGATCGTGCTGGCGGTGGCCGCCGTGCTGGTCCTGGTCGGCACCTTCTTCGTCGCCCAGGCGATGTTCGGCAACGACAAGAAGGAGACCGCGAAGGTCACCGCCCCGGGCCTGGTCGGCAAGACCCTGGCCGAGGCCAAGACCGCCGCCGCCGCGGCCGGTCCCAAGCTCGTGGTGGCCGAGGGCGAGAAGATCGCCTGCCCGGACACCAACATCAAGAAGGACCAGGTCTGCGTCCAGACCCCGGCGGTCGGCACCCAGGTCGCCGAGGACTCCACCATCACGGTGCAGATCTCCTCGGGCCCGGCCAAGGCGCAGGTCCCGAGCGTGGTCGGCAAGCCGAAGGACCAGGCCACCAAGGCGCTCGCCGACCTCGGCTTCACCAACGTGACCACCGAGTACAAGGACGACGACAACGCCGCGCAGGACACCGTCACCGCCCAGGACCCGGCGGCCAACGCGGCCGTCGACCCGGGCACGGCGATCAAGCTGACCGTGTCGCAGGGCAAGGCCAAGGTGACCGTCCCGAACGTGGTCGGCTCCCAGAAGGAGGACGCCCAGGCCACCCTCCAGGGCCTCGGCTTCCAGGTGGACGTCTCGAAGACCACGCCGGCCCCGGACCCGAGCAAGGTCAACACCATCGCCTCGCAGTCGGTCCCGGCCAACACCAAGGCCCCGGCCAACACCAAGATCACGCTGGTCGTCTACAAGGCGCAGGACAAGCCCCAGATCCCGCCGCTGGCGAACGTCAAGCTGGGCGCCGCCGCGGACCAGCTGAAGGCGCTGGGCCTGACCTACGTCGTGGTCAGCGGCCCCGCGGACCCGAACGCCACCGTGCAGCAGAGCAACCCGCCGGCCGGCACCCTGGTCGACCCGAACAGCCAGATCCAGCTGTACACCAAGGCGGCGGAGCCGACCAAAGGGGGCGACCCCACCACCACACCCCCCAAAGGGGACCACTAGGCCCCCGATATTCCCCTGGTTCGGCTGAACCGGGGGAGGGGCCCGGGTAACTCCCCAGCACGCCCGAGGGCCCGCCGCGATGTCCGCGGCGGGCCCTCGGGCATTTCCGTGCCCGGCCCCCTCCCCAGGGCCGTACGGCGGCCTCAGGAGCGGCGCAGCTCCGGCGGCGGGGTGCGCTTGGCGTCCATGTCGTCCACCCGCACCAGGCTGCCCCAGACGGCCATCCGGTAGCGCGAGGTGTACACCGGCGTGCAGGTGGTCAGGGTGATGTACCGGCCGGGCCCGGCGTAGCCGGAACGGGCCGGAACGGGCGCCACGATGCCGGTGTCGTACTTGGACGTCTCCGCCAGGGTCGCGTCGACCTGGTAGACGTACCACTTGTCCCGGGTCTCGACCACGACCGCGTCGCCCCGGTGGACGGCGTCCAGGTCGTGGAACTTGGCTCCGTGGCCGTCCCGGTGGGCGGCCAGCGCGAAGTTGCCCTGCGGGTCCCACGGCATCGCGGCCTTGTACGGCTGCTCGTAGACGCCCGCGACGCCCTCGTCCAGGACCTCGGTGGAGGTGCCCATCCGGATCAGCACCTGGTAGTCCCGGCCCATCGCCGGGACGTGCAGGAAGCCGACGTCGTCCCCGGCCGCGAACTGCTTCGGCACGGCGCCGGGGGCACCCGGGTCTCCGGGCGTGCCGGAGGCTCCGGGGGCCGGGGCGGGGCCGGGGGACCCCGAGGGGCCCGGGGTCGGCCCCGCGGCCCAGCTGCTGCGCAGCCGGTCGGCGGCCTGCGAGGCGGAGCGGTCCGCCTGCACGTTGGTCCACCACAGCGAGTAGGCCACGAACAGGCCGAGCACCAGGCCCAGGGTGATCAGCAGCTCGCCGAAGACCCCGAGCGCGGCCAGCGCCCGGTTCCGGCCCCGCCCGGCCCGCGGCTCGGGCGGGCGGAAGGCCTCCTGCGCCGGTTCGGCCGACTGCGCGGTCTCGTCCTGCATCTGCGGTGCTCCCCCTCCGGGCCGGGCGGCCGGGCGGCTACCCGCCCGTGATCGCGGCCGGCTTGCCCTGGGCACGCGGCCGTTCCTCGATCATCTTGCCAAAGACGATGAGACGGAACTTGGAAGTGAACTCCGGGGTGCACGTGGTGAGCGTGATGTAGCGGCCGGGCCCGGCGTACCCGGCGCCGTTCGGCACCGGCTTGATCACGCTGACGTTGTTGGGGGAGGTCTCCGGGATCCCCCCGGTGACCTCGTAGGTGTAGTAGCCCGCGGCGGTCTCCACCACGATCTTGTCGCCCTTGCCGAGCTCGTTGATGTACCGGAACGGCTCGCCGTGGGTGTTGCGGTGGGCGGCCAGCGCGAAGTTGCCCGCCTTGTCGCCCGGCATCCCGGTGTTGGCGTAGTGGCCGACCAGGCCCTTGTCGAGCACCGACGGCTTGGAGGTGCCCTCGGCGATCGGGAACTTCAGCCCCAGCTTGGGCAGGTAGATGATGGCGAAGCCCTTGCCGGGCTCGAACACCTCGGGCTTGTCCGGGGCGGCCGGCGCCGGCTGCCCCGGCTGCCCCGGCTGGACGGGCGGGGCAACCGCGTCGAACTGCTGCTCCAGCCGGTTGCGGGCCCCGTCGGCGGCCGCGTCGGCCTGCACGTTGGTCCACCAGAGCTGGTACGCGACGAAGAGCAGCATGACCAGGCCGAGCGAGATGCACAGCTCGCCGACGCCCCGGGCGGCCACCACGAGCAGGGACTCCTTGGGGCGCACCCGCCCGGCGGCACGGCCGTTCGCCCGGCGCCGGCCGTTGCCGGAGCGCAGCGAGGTGCGGCCCTGGGCGGCGCGGCGGCGCTCGGCCCGGCCGCCGGTGGGGGCCGGTTCGCCGGCCGGCGCGCCGATGTCCGGGGGCAGCCGCAGCTGGAGGGTCTGGTCGGGCAGCCAGGGGTACTCGGGCCCGTCCACGAGGGGCTCCTGGGCCTGCTCGTACACGCCCCAGGCGTCCTCGGGCACGGCCTGCACCGGGTACGGGGCGCCGTCGGTGCCGTGTTCCCGGCCCGGGTGGCCGGGGCCGCCGTACTGCCGCACGGTGCCGTACGGGTCCGTCTCCGGCTGGAAGCGCCGCTCCGGACGCAGCGCGGTCACGCCGGTCAGCCCCGGCCGATCACCGGGGCGAGCCCGGCCGACCGGTCGACCGCCTGCGGGAAGCCGCACTCCGCGAGCCAGTTGGCAAGCATCCGGTGACCGCCCTCGGTGAGCACCGACTCGGGGTGGAACTGCACGCCCTCGACCGGGAGTTCACGGTGCCTCAGGCCCATGATCACACCGCTGCCGGTGCGGGCGGTGACCACCAGCTCGGCCGGCACGGTGGCCGGTTCGACCGCCAGCGAGTGGTACCGGGTCGCGGTCAGCGGCGAGGGGAGGCCCGCGAAGACCCCGCCGTCCTCGTGCTCGACCGGCGAGGTCTTGCCGTGCAGCAGCTCGGGCGCCCGGCCGACCACCGCGCCGTAGGCGGCCGCGATCGACTGGAGGCCCAGGCAGACGCCGAACACCGGGAGCCCGATCCGCGCGCAGTGGTGCACCATCTCGATGCAGACCCCGGCCTCCTCCGGGGCGCCGGGCCCGGGGGAGAGCAGCACTCCGTCGAAGCCCTCCTCCCCGGAGCGGCGGACGGCGTGCTCGACCGTCACCTCGTCGTTGCGCACCACCTCGCAGGTGGCGCCCAGCTGGTACAGGTACTGGACCAGGTTGAAGACGAAGCTGTCGTAGTTGTCCACCACCAGGATGCGGGGCGGGGTGCTGGGCCGGGTCGTCATGCGCGCGTGGTCTCCGTGGGATGCGGTGCGGGAAGGGAGTGCCGGGCCCGCCGGCTCAGCCGGTCGCGGCGCCGTCGCCGCCGTCCACTGTGACGTCGCCGAAGGGGAGCAGCGGTTCCGCCCACGGGAAGACGTAGGTGAAGAGGAGGTAGACGATCCCCAGCACGAGGAGCAGCGAGATGACGGCCCGGACCAGGGTGTTCCCCGGGAGGTGACGCCAGATCCAGCCGTACATGGTGCTCCCTCGACGTAGCGGACTGGGTTAAAGAGTAGACCCGCCGGGTTCGGCCGCGGGGCCGGTCCGCTACTGCTGCCCGCCCGCCGAGCGCAGCTCGGTGGTGCCGGAGTAGCCGGGCAGGGTCAGGTCCCCGCTCTCCTGGACCTTCCAGCCCAGCCCGTACGCCTGGACGTACTGGAGGTAGTTGCGGATCGTCGGGTCCGTCTCGACGGTCGAGCGCAGGGCGTCGGTCTTCCCGACCGCCTTGACCACGTAGGGCGGGGAGTAGACCCGGCCCTGGAGCAGCAGGGTGTTGCCGACGCAGCGGACGGCGCTGGTGGAGATCAGCCGCTGGTCCATCACCTGCACGCCCTCGGCGCCGCCCCGCCACAGCGCGTTGACCACGGCCTGGATGTCCTGCTGGTGGATGACCAGGTCGTTGACGCCGGGCTCGGGCACCCCGGGGATGCGCGCGGTGGCGTTCGGCGGGGCGTCGTTGAGGGTGACGGTCAGGCCGCCGCCCTGGAGCGGCTCCAGGGCGGCGCCGGAGCGCAGGCCGTCCAGCTGCGCGGCGTCGGCGGGGTCGTGGCCCTGCTGCTCGGTGAGCTGCTGGGCGCGGGTCTGGAGGTCGGCGAGCTGGGACTGCGCCTGCTGGTTCTGCGCGCTGCGCTGGCGGATCACGTCGCCGAGGCTGAGCAGCGAGTTGTCGGTCCGCAGGTCGGTGCCGCGGGCGGTCTGGGCGCTGATGTAGAAGAGCAGCCCGGCGAGCGCGAACACGGCGCAGGTCAGGGCACGGCCGACAATTCGGGTGCCGGAGCGACGGGTACGGGCCGGCTCAGGGGGAATCGACAAATTAGTCACCGTACCCTTATCTCCTCAAGACCCGCCGAGCCACTACGCTAACGGACGCCGGTGGCGTGTGGCGGAGCGGTCCCAGGACGTTTCTCCACGGCGACCGCGGCCGATTCCACCCGCTGCACCCCGCGCGGTCTCACAGCGCATCGACAGGAGAGCTCCTCGTGCCGAAGTCTCGACTCCGCAAGAAGTCCGACTACACCCCGCCGACGACGGCTGCGGTGAAGATCAGTTCGGGCCGCGGGTGGGTCGCTCCGCTGATGCTCGCGCTGTTCCTGGTCGGCCTGGTGTGGATCGTCACCTACTACGTGACCAGCGGCAGCTACCCGGTCGAGGACTGGCGGAACTGGAACATCCTGGTGGGCTTCGGCTTCATCGCCGCGGGGTTCGGCGTCTCCACCCAGTGGAAGTGACGGCCCGCCCGTCCTGAGGCTCCTCACCGAGCCGTTCTCCGCCGCTCCGGATCGCTCGTCCCGGGGCGGCGGTCAGGCGTGCCCGCGGCCGGGGGACGAGCCCGGACGGAGCCGGAGCGGGGCCGACCGGGAGGGCAGCCGGTCGGTTGTCCCCACCATCGGACCACCCGCTTATCCACATGGTTATCCACACTGGGGAAAAGTCCCCCCACCCTGTGGATAACTTTTCCGCACGGGGCCGTCCACAGCTGTGCACAACTCCCCGGAGGCGCGGGAACCGCACAGCAGGACACGCGTAGAACAGCAGTCCACAACCGGGTGGACGCACAGCCTGTGCACAACCCCGCACCCGCTGTGGACAACCGTCCGAAGGGTCAGGCCCCGTAGAGGGACATCCCGACCAGCAGCATCCCCGCCTCGACCGCCACCGCGCCCGCCACCGCCAGTGCCTGCACCGCGCCGCGCCGCTCGCGCGGGGCGTACATCAGGCCGGCCGCGGTCAGCGAGCCGAGCACCAGGCCGCCGACGTGCGCCCGCCAGTCGATGCCCGGGCGGGAGAAGGTGACGATCAGGTTGAAGACCAGGAACGCCATCGCCGGGGCGATCGGGCCCCGGTTCCGCAACTGCATCACGATCGTGGCGCCGATCAGCCCGAAGACCGCCCCGGAGGCGCCCACCGAGTTCATCCAGTCGCCGGCCACCAGGAAGGCGAAGGTGCTGCCGCCCAGGCCGGAGACCAGGTAGAGGGCCAGGAACCGCAGCCGCCCGAGCGCCTGCTCCAGCGCGGGGCCGAGCCAGAACAGCACCAGCATGTTCATCCCGACGTGCCACCACTCCAGGTGCAGGAAGGTGGCGGTCAGCAGCCGGTACCACTGGTCCGGGCCGTCGGCGATGCCCGCCGGGCCGCCGAGGATGTCGCTCCCCGCGCTGAACAGCGACCAGGTCTGGCCCAGCCTGGGGGTGAGCACGTAGGCCGCCAGCACCCAGACCACGACGTTGAGGCCGATCAGCAGCCGGGTCACCAGCCCGCCGTCGGCGGCCAGGGCGCCGCCGAACCGGGTGGTCGCCTGCCGCGACCCGGCGTGGCCCTCACCGACGCACTCCGGGCACTGGAAGCCCACCGAGGCGGTCACCATGCACCGGGGGCAGATCGGCCGCTCGCAGCGGGTGCAGGAGACCCCGGTGGGGGTCTGCGGGTGCCGGTAGCAGCCGGGCGGACCGGCCTCCGGGGACGGATCGACCGACGGGCGCGGCTCGTCCGGGAGCATCAGCGGGGTCCCCTTCCCGTACACGACCTCCGAAACCGCCAGCCTACTGCCGCGCCCCCGCCCACGGCCCCGCTCCCCCACGTCCGGCTCCACTCCGTTCCCGCGCTCCGCGCCCCCGCGGGGCCCCGTGTCCGGCCGTCCCCGGCCCCCGCCGCACCCGGCCCCGCCGCCCGCCGGGGCCCGCGTACGGCCCACCCCGGATGCCCTTGGACAAATCAGGATGCATGATCAGCATTCAGGTGGATATGTGCATAAAGGACGCCACCCAGGAGGAGAGAACTCGTGAGCTTTTCGGATTCGGCCCGAGAGACGGCCACCAGGACCCGGGACACCGCCGCACAGTTCGCGGACAGCGCCAAGCAGCGCCTCGGCCCCGCCTTGGACGCCTTCGGTCCGAAGGCCGCGCTGGCCGCGCACAACCTCCGCGACCAGTACGACAGGCACCTCGCCCCGCAGTTCGGCCAGGCCTTCGCCAATCTGTCGCCGGAGGCCCAGCAGAACGCCCTGAAGGCCCTTCACCGGGCCCAGGAGGCCGCCCTGGCGGCCCGTCTGTCCGCCACCCGGGCAGCGGACCAGGCCCGGGCCAGCGTGGGCCCCAGGGTCGCCCAGGCGGTCGAGGAGGCCCGCGCCACCGTCGTCCCGGTCGCCCAGGAGGCCCAGGCCCGCGGCGCCGCCGCGCTGACCGCCCTCCACGGCAACGTCAGCTCGGCCGAGATCAGCGAGCTGGCCGCCCGGAACGCCAGGAAGGAGCGCTGCAACCGGCTGTCCACCGGCCTCGCCGTGGCCGGCCTGCTGGCCATCGGCGGCGGTGTCCTGGCCTGGCAGTGGTGGCGCCGGCACAGCAACCCGGAGTGGCTGGTCGAGCCGCCGGCCCCGCAGGAGTCCCGGCCGGCCGGCGCGCACGCCGCCTCCGCCCCGGTGAACGGCTCCGGCCCGGACACCGCCGGTGAGCCGGCGCCCGAGAACGACGGCCCGGTCGCCGGGAACGACGGCCCCGGGCCGCGCTGACCGCGACGGACGTGCCCGGGAACGCCGATGGGCCGCCGACCAGGATCCTGGTCGGCGGCCCATCGGCTACCGCTGCGAACTGTGGAGCATAGGAGACTCGAACTCCTGACATCTGCCTTGCAAAGGCAGCGCTCTACCAACTGAGCTAATGCCCCTCGACGGCACCGCGCGCGTGCCAACGGGCACTAGCGTACCGGTTTCCGGCGCGATTCCCAGCGCCGTCCCCCCGGAACGGTGCCGTTCCACGAGCTCGGCCGGTCCGGTCCGTCGACCGGGCCGGCCGGCCCTGGAAGCGCCGACGGGCGCCTCCGGAGTTCGTCGATCGTCAGATCGCCGGGCGTTCAGCGACCGGCCGGGACCGGGTCGGTGGCCTCGGTCCACAGGTCCTGCTCGGCGCGGTCCGCCTGGACCTGACGGTAGACAAAGAAGCCGCCGAGGGCGACCAGGGCGACCAGGAGAAGCTTCTTCACCGCGGGACCTCGTCCTTCTTGCGTTGGTGGACTCAAGAGCCGGATCCGGCCGGAGTGACCGGGCCGACGAGTCCAGTTGTGTTTCGAGCGCGAATGGGCGGCCGAGTACCAGACTGCCCTTGCGGCCGATGATACACACCGGTGTCCCAATCGTGACCAGCCACCGGTACGGCCAACCCGGCGGTCCGGTCCCAGGATTGACGCCGCACCTCCTGCCGGGCGGCCCGGCCGCGCACGGGCCCCGCCGCGCACGGCGGTCAGGCCCGGTCCGCGGGGCCCTCCGCCGGGCCGTGCGCGGGCTCCTCCGCCGGGCGGCCCGGCACCACCACCACGGCCGTGCCGCCCGCCAGGTCCACCCTGGTCCGCGGTGGCGCCCCCTCGCCCTCCTCGTCCCGCAGCATCAGGGTGCTGCCGCGTTCGTCCAGCTCGTGCTGCTTGCCCGCGGCGAACTGCGCGTGCAGCTGCTCGAACCCGGTGGCCGAGATCTGCCCCTCCCGGCCGGTCCCCCGCCAGGGCACCCAGCGGGCTCGGCCCGCCCGCAGGGCCAGCTGGTCGAGCGCCGCCAGCACCACCAGCGCGCAGACCAGTCCGGGGATGCTCATCGCCCACAACACCGCCATGCCGTCACCGACCCTTCACCGTCCCTCCCCGGAGAACCGCGGGGGCGGGCGGGCGGTTCCCGGTCCGGCGGCGGGACCGCGGCGCGGAACGGGGGCGGAACCGGGCGGGGACCCGGGCGGGAAACGCCGAAGGGCCCGGAGTGGATCACTCCGGGCCCTTCGGGGAGGTGGGCCTAACAGGACTTGAACCTGTGGCCTCTTCCTTATCAGGGAAGCGCTCTAACCGTCTGAGCTATAGGCCCTCACCGAACAGAGATCGTACCGGATTCCGGCCGGTGCCCGGCCCCGCCCGATCCCAGGAACTGTCGAAGGGCCCGGAGTGGATCACTCCGGGCCCTTCGCGGTGGTGGGCCTAACAGGACTTGAACCTGTGGCCTCTTCCTTATCAGGGAAGCGCTCTAACCGTCTGAGCTATAGGCCCTTGCCGCACTGAAAGATTAGCGGACCGACGGCCGATCTCCCAAATCCGGGTCGGCCGGGGCCTCGGCGGCACCCCCCGCGACCAGCTGCGGCACACCGGTGGAGGGGCGCAGCAGCCACTCCTCGCGGGTCGGCGGCAGGCCCGCCGAGCCCTCCTCGGTGCTGCGGACGGCGAGGACCTGGTTGATCCCGATCCGGTTCTGCTCGAAGGCGAGCGCGGAGGCCGCCATGTACAGCCGCCAGACCCGGGCCCGGCCGCGGCCGACCAGCCGGACCGCCTCCGTCCAGTGCGCCTCCAGGTTGGCCACCCACTCGCGCAGGGTCAGCCCGTAGTGCTCGCGCAGCGACTCGACGTCCCGGACCTCGAAGCCCGCCTCCTCCAGCCGGGCCACCGTGGATCCGACGGGGGAGAGCTCGCCGTCCGGGAAGACGTAGCGGTCGATGAAGGGGCTGGTGCGGTGCCGCTCGCCGGGGAGGTCGGGGCGGCGGGCGATCTGGTGGTTGAGCAGCCGGCCGCCGGGCACCAGCAGCCGGTACAGGCCCTCGGCGTAGACCCGGTACTGCTCGGAGCCGACGTGCTCGGCCATCCCGACGCTGGAGATCGCGTCGAAGGGCCCGTCGGCGACCTCCCGGTAGTCCTGGAGCCGGACCTCGACCTGGTCGGACAGCCCGGCCTCCTCGACCCGGGCGCGGGCCAGCGCGACCTGCTCCCGGGAGATGGAGACGCCGACCGCGGTGACCCCGTAGTGCTTCGCCGCGTGCAGCAGCAGCGAGCCCCAGCCGCAGCCGACGTCCAGCAGGCGCATCCCGGGGCGCAGGCCGAGCTTGCGGCAGATCAGGTCGAGCTTGGCCTCCTGGGCGGCCTCCAGGCTCTTCGCCTCGGGCGTCCAGTAGGCGCACGAGTAGACCATCGAGGAGCCCAGCACGAGCCGGTAGAAGTCGTTCCCGACGTCGTAGTGGTGGCTGATGGCCGCGCGGTCCCGGCTGCGGCTGTGCAGCCGCCCGGAGGCCCTGCGGACCTCCTCGCGGGGCGGCTCGGGCTCCGGGCCGACGGCCCCGGCCCGCAGCACGGCGGCGAGCACCCGGCGGCCCTTGGCCCCGAGCACGTCGCGCGGCCCGAGGGCCAGGGCGCGGACCTCCGGCCGCTCGGCGAAGCGGGCGACGGCGGAGAGCGTCTCGTAGAGGTCGGTGCCGGGGGCGAGTTCGAGGTCCCCCGCGACGTAGGCCCGGGCCATGCCCAGTTCGTCGGGCTGCCAGACCAGCCGGCGCAGCGCCCGGCGGTTGCGCAGGACCACGGTGGGCCCGCCCGGCGGCCCGGCGGCGCTGCCGTCCCAGGCCTGCACCCGCAGCGGTACCGGGACTCCCAACAGCCCTTCCAGGGCCTCGACCAGTTGACCTGCGAGCTTCGCCACCGCGCGCCTCCGTCCAGTCGTTCTGCGGAACCTCAGCTGACCCGGTCGGGCGGACCGGGGGCGGCCCACGGCACTCCCAGGCGCAGGACGGGTGGCACCCAGCTAATCCCACCGCGGCCGCCCGGTTTCCGGGTGGCACGCCGCGGGCGGCCGGCTGTCACCCGAAATGCCGACGGGCCCCACCAGGCTGCAACAGCCTGGTGGGGCCCGTACATTCCGTCCCCGGACGGAAAGCTGACCGAGCGTCAGGATCCGGCCAGGATCAGTCCTCCTCGGCCAGGGTGAGCTCGACGCCGCCGGTGAAGCCGGCCGCCGCGTTGTAGATGAACGCGGAGAGCGTGGACAGGGCGGTCAGCAGGACGACGTCGACCACGGCGATCAGCGTGGTGAAGGTCATCACCTTGCCGAAGCCGACGTAGTCCATCAGGTTGAGGCCGCCGCTGCTGTCCGAGCCGGTGACGTCCTTGAGGGTCTTGGTCAGCGAGTCGAAGACGCCGAGCGAGTCCAGCGTCATCCACAGCACGGCCGCGGCCACGATGATGATGATGCCGACGGCCAGCGACAGCAGGAAGCTGACCTTCATCACGGACCACGGGTCGACCTTGGTCACCCGCAGCCGGGCCTTGCGGGTCCGGCCGAGACCGACACCGCCGGGCGCGGGGGCGCCGGCGGGCCGACGGCCCGCCCCGGCGGCAGGGGTGCCCCCTGCCGGGGTGCCGCCGGGCGGGGTGATCCCCGCGGTCCGGGTGCCCCGGGCCGGGGTCGGCTGCCCCTTCGCGTACGTGGTCGGCTGCGAGAAGCCGCCCGAGCCGGTGGCCTGGCCGCTCTGCGGCGCGGGCGTCTGCCCCCCGTAGGTCGCACCGCCCTGACCCGCTCCGCCGACCGGTGGCATCAGCGAGGTGGACGCGGCCGGGTGCTCGTTCGGCGGCTGCGGCACACCGTACGAACCCCCGCCCTGCGCGCCCGGACGGCCGCCGGAGGTCCCTCCCGCAGCACCCGTGGCTCCACTCACCTGGTCCTCCCGCACTTCCCGCCAGGACGGCGGCGCCGCCCTGCTTCGTCAGTCGTCATCCAGCGCCCGGCGGGATTGCCCGGAACTGGTCGGCGTCCGGTGGCGCCGCGTCCGTCACCCGAACGCGGCACCACCGGTCTGCGGTTCGGTTCAGGCCTCGACGTCTCCGTCGACCACCGTCTCCGTACCCTCGGCCGTCTCGGTGGACTCGGTGCCCTCGACCTCGTCCTCCGCCGTCTCCTCGTCCTCGGCCTCCGCGTTGCGGGCCATGCCCACGACCGCGTCGCGCTTTCCGAGGTTGATCAGTTGGACGCCCATGGTGTCACGTCCGGTTTCACGAACCTCGGAAACCCTCGTGCGGATCACCCCACCCGAGAGGGTGATCGCCATGATCTCGTCGGATTCGTCGACCACGAGCGCGCCGACCAGCGAGCCCCGGCCCTCGACGATCTTCGCCGCCTTGGTGCCGTAGCCGCCGCGTCCCTGGACACGGTACTCGTCCACGCCGGTGCGCTTGGCGTACCCGCCGTCGGTGGCGGTGAAGACGTAGGTCCCCGGACGGACCACGTTCATCGACAGCAGTTCGTCGTCCTCGCGGAAGGCCATGCCCTTGACGCCGGAGGTGGCGCGGCCGGTGGGCCGCAGGGCGTCGTCGGTCGCGGTGAAGCGGATCGACTGGGCCTTCTTGGAGACGAGCAGCAGGTCGTCCTCGGCGGAGACCAGCTCGGCGCCGATCAGCTCGTCGTCCTGGCCCTCCTCGTCCTGGCGCAGGTTGATCGCGATCAGGCCGCCGGAGCGCGGCGAGTCGTAGTCCTTGAGCGCGGACTTCTTCACCAGGCCGGCCCGGGTGGCGAGGACCAGGTACGGCTTGTCCTCGTAGGTGCGGACGGCCATCACCTGGGTGATGTGCTCCTCCGGCTGGAAGGCCAGCAGGTTGGCCACGTGCTGGCCGCGGGCGTCGCGCCCGGCGTCCGGCAGTTCGTAGCCCTTGGCCCGGTAGACCCGGCCCTTGTTGGTGAAGAACAGGATCCAGTTGTGGGTCGTCGTCACGAAGAAGTGGTCGACGATGTCGTCCTGCTTCAGCTGGGCACCGCGCACGCCCTTGCCGCCGCGCTTCTGCGAGCGGTAGAGGTCGGAGCGGGTCCGCTTGACGTAGCCGCCCCGGGTGATCGTGACGACGATGTCCTCCTCGGCGATGAGGTCCTCGATGGAGAGGTCGCCGTCGGAGGGGATGAGGGTGGAGCGCCGCTCGTCGCCGTACTTCTCGACGATCGCGGCGAGCTCCTCGGAGATGATCTCCCGCTGGCGGACCGGGGAGGCCAGGATCGCGTTGTACTCGTCGATCTTGCGCTGGAGCTCGTCGTGCTCGTCCGTGATCCGCTGGCGCTCCAGGGCGGCCAGGCGGCGCAGCTGCATCTCCAGGATGGCGTTGGCCTGCAGCTCGTCGATGTCGAGCAGGCCCATCAGGCCGGTGCGGGCGGCGTCGGCGCTCGCCGAGGCCCGGATCAGCGCGATGACCTCGTCGATCAGGTCCAGGGCCTTGAGCAGCGCGCGCAGGATGTGGGCGCGCTCCTCGGCCTTGCGCAGGCGGAAGGTGGTCCGCCGGACGATGACCTCGACCTGGTGGTTGACCCAGTGCCGGATGAAGGCGTCCAGCGACAGGGTGCGCGGCACGCCGTCGACCAGGGCCAGCATGTTGGCACCGAAGTTGGTCTGCAGCTCGGTGTGCTTGTACAGGTTGTTCAGCACGACCTTGGCGACCGCGTCGCGCTTGAGGACGACCACCAGGCGGGTGCCGGTGCGGGACGAGGACTCGTCGCGCACGTCGGCGATGCCGGCGATCTTGCCGTCCTTCACCAGGTCGGCGATCTTCAGCGCGAGGTTGTCCGGGTTGACCTGGTACGGCAGCTCGGTGATCACCAGGCACTGGCGGCCCTGGATCTCCTCGACCTCGACCACGGCGCGCATGGTGACCGAGCCGCGGCCGGTGCGGTAGTAGTCGTCGATCCCGCGGCGGCCGACGATCAGCGCGCCGGTCGGGAAGTCGGGGCCCTTGATCCGCTCGATCAGGGCCTCCAGCAGCTCCTCGGCGGAGGCCTCGGGGTTCTCCAGGTACCAGAGCGCGCCGGAGGCGACCTCGCGCAGGTTGTGCGGCGGGATGTTGGTGGCCATGCCGACCGCGATGCCGGTGGCACCGTTGACCAGCAGGTTGGGGATGCGCGAGGGCAGGACGGTGGGCTCCTGCGAGCGGCCGTCGTAGTTCGGCGCGAAGTCGACGGTCTCCTCGTCGATGTCGCGCATCATCTCCATGGCCAGCGGCATCAGCTTGCACTCGGTGTAGCGCATGGCCGCGGCCGGGTCGTTGCCCGGGGAGCCGAAGTTGCCGTTGCCGTCCACCAGCGGCATCCGCAGCGACCACGGCTGGGCCAGGCGGACCACGGTGTCGTAGATCGAGGTGTCACCGTGCGGGTGGTAGTTGCCCATGACGTCGCCGACGACGCGGGCGCACTTGTAGTAGCCCTTCTCGGGGCGGTACCCGCCGTCGTACATCGCGTAGAGCACGCGGCGGTGCACCGGCTTGAGGCCGTCGCGGACCTCGGGCAGCGCACGGCTGACGATCACGCTCATCGCGTAGTCGAGGTACGAGCGCTGCATCTCGGTCTCGAGCTCGACCGGCTCGATCCGCATCGTCGCCTGGACGGTGGCCTCGGCGGCCTCGGGGGTCTCGGGCTGGTCGCCTTCGGGACGGTTGTCGTCGACCACTGGTGGTCAGTTTCCTTTCACGCGGACTGGAACGTACGAAGCCTGGGGTGCAGGCGTCACACGTCCAGGAAGCGGACGTCCTTGGCGTTGCGCTGGATGAAGGAGCGGCGGGCCTCGACGTCCTCGCCCATCAGCACGGAGAACAGCTCGTCGGCACGGGCGGCGTCCTCCAGGGTGACCTGGAGCAGCAGGCGGTGCTCGGCGTCCATGGTGGTGACCCGGAGCTCCTCGGCGTTCATCTCGCCGAGACCCTTGAAGCGCTGGATCGCGTCGTCCTTGGGCAGCCGGCGCCCGGCCTCCACCCCGGCGGCGATCAGCGCGTCGCGCTCGCGGTCGGAGTAGGCGTACTCGAAGTCGTCCTTGCCCCACTTGATCTTGTACAGCGGGGGCATGGCGAGGTAGACGTACCCGGACTCGACCAGCGGCCGCATGAAGCGGAACAGCAGGGTCAGCAGCAGGGTGCGGATGTGCTGTCCGTCGACGTCGGCGTCGGCCATCAGGACGATCTTGTGGTACCGCAGCTTGGACTCGTCGTAGTCCTCCTGGATGCCGCAGCCGAACGCCGAGATCAGCGCCTGGACCTCGGTGTTCTGGAGGACCTTGTCGATCCGGGCCTTCTCGACGTTCAGGATCTTGCCGCGGATCGGCAGGATGGCCTGGGTGCGCGGGTCGCGGCCCTGCTTGGCCGAGCCGCCGGCGGAGTCACCCTCGACGATGAAGATCTCGCACTCGGACGGGTCCTTGGACTGGCAGTCCGAGAGCTTGCCCGGCAGCGAGGCGGACTCCAGCAGGCCCTTGCGGCGGGTCAGGTCGCGGGCCTTGCGGGCGGCGACGCGCGCGGTGGCGGCCTGGATGGACTTGCGGATGATGTCCGCGGCCTCGTTGGGATTGCGGTCCAGCCAGTCGTTGAGCTGCTCGTGGACCACCTTCTGGACGAAGGTCTTGGCCTCGGTGTTGCCGAGCTTGTCCTTGGTCTGACCCTCGAACTGCGGCTCGCCGAGCTTGACCGAGATGATCGCGGTCAGGCCCTCGCGGATGTCCTCGCCGGAGAGGTTGTCGTCCTTCTCGCGGAGCAGCTTCTTGTCCCGCGCGTAGCGGTTGACCAGGCCGGTCAGCGCGGCGCGGAAGCCCTCCTCGTGGGTACCGCCGCCGTGGGTGTGGATGGTGTTCGCGAAGCTGTAGACCCCCTCGGTGTAGGAGGAGTTCCACTGCATCGCGATCTCCACCGAGATCGCCTTGTCCTTGTCCTCCGCCTCGAAGTCGATCACCGAGGGGTGGATGACCTCGCCCTTGCGGGAGTTGAGGTGGGCGACGAAGTCGGCGATGCCGCCGTCGTACTTGTACGTGACGGAGAGCGGCTTGCCGTCCTCGTCCGCGTGCTCGGGGCGCTCGTCGGTCAGCGAGATGGACAGGCCCTTGTTGAGGAAGGCCATCTCCTGGAAGCGGCGGGAGAGCGTCTCGAAGGAGTAGACGGTGGTCTCGAAGATGTCGCCGTCGGCCCAGAAGGTGACCGTGGTGCCGGTGCGGTCGGTCTCCGCGCCCTTCACCAGGGCGGCGGTCGGCGCGCCCATCTTGTAGTCCTGGGTCCAGATGTGGCCGTCCTTGTGGATCTCCACGGAGAGCCTGGTGGACAGCGCGTTCACCACGGAGACGCCTACGCCGTGCAGACCGCCGGAGACGGCGTAGCCGCCGCCGCCGAACTTGCCGCCGGCGTGCAGGACGGTGAGCACGACCTCGACGGCCGGCTTGTCCTGGCCGGGGACGATGTCCACCGGGATGCCTCGGCCGTTGTCGACGCAGCGGATCGCTCCGTCGGCCATGATCGTGACGTCGATGGTGTCGGCGTACCCGGCCATCGCCTCGTCGACGGAGTTGTCCACGACCTCCTGCACCAGGTGGTGCAGGCCGCGCTCGCCCGTCGAACCGATGTACATGCCGGGGCGCTTGCGGACGGCGTCGAGGCCTTCCAGCACCTGGATGTTGCTACCGGTGTAGGAAGCCTGCTCGGACTGGTCTGGGGTCTGGCTGGGGTTGCCGGAATCGGCCACGAAGCGCCCTCTCTGGCACAGCACGGGCCGCATCCCCCACCCCGTGCGGGCGGGCGTGCGACCACAGCGTTTCGACTCGGTTGCCACTAGCAACAGTGTTTGGCTTTCAGTCTACCGGTACGACTGACAGAGATGGGCGTTTGGCAGCCCTTGAGGGCAGATATGCCGCCCTGAATCCCCTCTGGACATGTCCCGATACTCGCCCGGGGGGCCCAGGGCGCCTGGCAGGGCTGTCAGGGGTTCCGGAAGATCGCCATCCGATCCGTGCCCCCGGCCGCGGTCCGGCGTCCCGGTCAGCCCCAGGTGTCGCCCGGCCCCTTGCTCCCCGGCGCGCGCAGCCGGCCGTAGCCGCGGACCGGCGCCGCCGGGCCGAGCACCTTGATGGTCCGGACCGTCCCGTGCCCCAGCTCGTGGTTCAGACGGGCCACCAACTGCCGTGCCAGCCAGCGCAGTTGGGTGGCCCAGGCGGTGGAGTCGCACTGCACGGTGAGCACCGCGGCCGCCTCGTCGTAGGAGGAGGGGTGGCAGTGGGCGGAGATGTCCGGGCCGACGATCTGCGGCCAGCGGCCCATCACCCCGCCGACGGCGGCCGAGGACTCCCAGCCGCGCTCGGTCAGCAGCCGGTTGAGCGCCGCGCCGAGCGGGACCGGGTCGCGGCCGTCCGAGCGGGCGCCGCTGCGCAGGCCGTGCCGCTTCGCCTCGCGCTTCTCCCGGACCTGCTCGCCGCGCTGGCGGGCGTTGGCCCGGGCCGCGCGCAGCGCCGAGCGGGCCAGGTCGGCGCCGGTCGGCGCGGGGACGCCGGCCTCGGCGGATCCGGGCTTGGGGGCACCGGCCCTGGGGGAGTGCTCCGCCGGCTCGCTCACGGCGATCTCCTTTCCCCAGCCTGTGGACAACGGTCGCGGTCGCGCTCCCGCCGAGCCGTCCAGCCTACGGGAGCGGGCGGGACCGTCGCTCCGCGGCGGGGCGCACGGTGCGGTGACGGTGGTACGGGGTGCGGGGTGGGTGGGGTGGGTGCCCCGAGGCCGGGGACGGAGGCAGGGGGGTCAGGCGTCGATCCGGCGCACCGCGCCGTCGGCGACCGCGAACCGGGCGCCGGCCAGCGCCTTCGGCACGTCCTCGGCGACCGCCGCGGTCACCAGCACCTGCTCGCCGTCGGCCACCAGCTCGGCCAGCCGGTCCCGGCGGGCGGCGTCCAGCTCGGCGAACACGTCGTCCAGGATCAGCACCGGCTCACCGCCGTCGGCCCGCAGCAGCTCGTACGAGGCCAGCCGCAGCGCCAGCGCGAACGACCAGGACTCGCCGTGACTGGCGTAGCCCTTGGCGGGCAGCGGGCCGAGCTTGAGCACCAGCTCGTCGCGGTGCGGACCGACCAGGGTGACGCCGCGGTCGACCTCCTGCTTGCGGACCGCCTGCAGCGCGTTCAGCAGCTGCTCCTCGGCCTGCTCGCGGCTGGTCGGCAGCTCGCCCTCGAAGGAGCTGCGGTACTCCAGGGCGGTCTCGCCGCCGCCGGGGGCCAGCTGCCCGTACGCGGCCGCCACCAGCGGCTGCAGGGCGGCCACCAGCTGGATCCGGAAGGCCGTCAACTCGGCTCCGGCGCGGGCCAGGTGGCCGTCCCAGACCTCCAGGGTGGAGAGGTCGGCGCCCTTGCCGCCGCCGGCCCGGCGGGCCATCGCGGCCGTCTTCAGCAGGGCGTTGCGCTGCTTGAGCACCCGTTCGTAGTCCTGCCGCACCCCGGCCAGCCGGGGTGCCCGGGCGGTCAGCAGCTCGTCCAGGAAGCGCCGCCGCTCACCCGGGTCGCCCTTGACCAGGCTGAGGTCCTCGGGGGCGAACAGCACGGTGCGCAGCAGGCCCAGCACGTCGCGCGGGCGGACGTTGTCGGAGCGGTTGATCCGGGCCCGGTTGGCCTTGCCCGGGGTGAGCTCCAGCTCGATCAGGGTGGACCGGCCGCGGTCCACCACCGAGGTGCGGACCACCGCCCGCTCGGCGCCCAGCCGGATCAGCGGGGCGTCGGTGGCCACCCGGTGGCTGCCCAGGGTGGCGACGTAGCCGATCGCCTCGACCAGGTTGGTCTTGCCCTGGCCGTTCGGACCGACGAAGGCGGTCACGCCCGGGTCGAGGGGAACCTCGGCCCGGGCGTACGACCGGAAGTCGGCGAGCGACAGATGCGCGACGTGCATGGCTGTGGACTGCGCCCGCCTTCTTGGGGAAAACCTGCCGGTTACTTGGACTCGACCGCGTGGCCGCCGAACTGGTTGCGCAGCGCGGCGATCATCTTCATCTGCGGGGAGTCCTCCTGGCGGGAGGCGAAGCGGGCGAACAGCGAGGCGGTGATCGCCGGCAGCGGCACGGCGTGGTCGATCGCGGCCTCGACGGTCCAGCGGCCCTCGCCGGAGTCGGCGGCCCAGCCGCGCAGCTTGTCCAGGTGCTCGTCGTCGTCCAGGGCGCGGACGGCCAGGTCCAGCAGCCAGGAGCGGATGACGGTGCCCTCCTGCCAGCTGCGGAAGACCTCGCGCACGTCGGTGACCTCGGGGGCGGCCTCCAGCAGCTCCCAGCCCTCGGCGAAGGCCTGCATCATCGCGTACTCGATGCCGTTGTGGACCATCTTGGCGAAGTGGCCGGCGCCCACGGCGCCCGCGTGCACCGAGCCGAAGTCGCCCTCGGGCTTCAGGGCGTCGAAGACCGGCAGGGCCTTCGCGACGTGCTCGGCGTCGCCGCCGTACATCAGCGCGTAGCCGTTCTCCAGGCCCCAGACGCCGCCGGAGACGCCGCAGTCCACGAAGCCGATGCCCTTGGCGGCGAGCGTCTCGGCGTGCTTGATGTCGTCGGTCCAGCGGGAGTTGCCGCCGTCGACCACGACGTCGCCGGGGGAGAGCAGCTCGGCGAGCTCGTCGACGGTCGCCTGGGTGGCGGCACCCGCGGGAACCATGACCCAGACCACGCGCGGGCCCTGGAGCTTGGTGACGAGCTCCTGCAGGCTCTCCACGTCGGAGATGTCCGGGTTGCGGTCGTAACCGATGACGGTGTGGCCGGCGCGGCGGATCCGCTCGCGCATGTTGCCGCCCATCTTGCCGAGACCGATGAGGCCGAGCTCCATGACCAAGTCCTTACCTGTGGTGACGTGCCTGCCGGCGGCGCCGTTGCCGCACTCCTTGAGCCTACGCGCTGGAGCGGGCCCGGCCGTCTGCGGTCGGGCCGGGCGGGGGAGACGTCCACAGGCTGTGCACAGCGGGTGTGCACAGCCTGTGGACGGTCGGACGCGGCGGGATCAGCCGGAGAGGCGGACCGGCATGATCAGGTACTGGTAGGCCTTGTCCTCCTCGGCGTCCACCGAGACCTTGCCGCTGAGCAGCGCGGGCTTGGTTGGGGTGGTGAAGCTGAGCTGGGCGAAGGGGGAGTCGATGGCCTTGAGGCCCTCCTCCAGGTAGCCCGGGTTGAAGGCGATCGAGATGGCGTCACCCTCCAGGGAGGCCTCGATCCGCTCGGTGGCCTGGGCGTCGTCGCCCGAGCCGGCCTCCAGCGTCAGCACGCCCTCCTCGAAGTTGAGGCGGACCGGGGTGTTGCGCTCGGCGACCAGCGAGACGCGCTTGAGCGCCTCCAGGAAGGGCTGGGTCTGGATCGCGGCGATCGCGTTGAACTCGGTCGGGAAGAGGCTGCGGAACTTGGGGAACTCGCCCTCCAGCAGCCGGGTGGTGGTCCGGCGGCCGGCGCCCTCGAACCCGATCAGGCCCTCGCCCGCGCCGCCCGAGGAGAGCGCGATGGAGACGTTGTCACCGCTGCCCAGGGACTTGGCGATGTCCTGGAGGGTCTTGGCGGGGACCAGAGCGACGGCGGAGATGTCCGACTGCTCGGGCTTCCACAGCAGGTCGCGGACGGCGAAGCGGTAGCGGTCGGTGGCGGCCAGGGTGATCCGGTCGCCCTCGATCTCGACCCGGACACCGGTGAGCACCGGGAGGGTGTCGTCCCGGCCGGCGGCGACCGCGGCCTGGCTGACGGCGGAGGCGAAGACGTCGCCGGAGACGGTGCCGGTGGCGGTCGGCATCTGGGGCAGCGCCGGGTACTCGTCCACCGGGAGGGTGGGGAGGGTGAAGCGGGAGCTGCCGCAGACCACGCTGACCCGCTGGCCGTCGGTGGAGATCTCCACCGGGCGGTTGGGCAGGTTGCGGGAGATGTCGTTCAGCAGCCGGCCGGAGACCAGGACGGTGCCGGCCTCCTCGACGTCCGCCTCCAGCTCGACCCGGGCCGAGACCTCGTAGTCGAAGCCGGACAGCGCCAGGCTGCCCTCCTGCGCGGTCAGCAGCAGGCCGGCCAGCACCGGCACCGGCGGCCGTGCCGGGAGGCTGCGGGCAGCCCAGGCCACCGCCTCCGCGAGGACGTCACGCTCCACCCGGAACTTCACCGGTAACCGCCTCCTGGATCGAGCGCTCCCGCTCGCACTCTGGTTCGTCTGATCTTGATCGTCGGTTCGGCTGTCCACCGAGCTCGCTCACTCCGCTTCCAGTCGCAAGGACAGTCTGACGTACTCCGCCGACAGACGGGGCAGACGGGCGGAAGCGACCCGAACGGTTGTCGGAGCCCGGTTGTCCACAGATTCGGGGCCCACCCACTTTGAAAGCAAGTCCGGGGTCTAAATGTGTAGTGGTAGTAGTAGGGCCTGTGGAAACCGTGGATAACCCCGTTTCCGCAGGTCAGGGCCCGAATTTTGTCCACAGGGACTGTGGACGGCGGCTGTGGACGGGCAGGCCGCGCTGTGGACAGCCGAGCGTTACCCACAGGCCACGCTCGGTATCCACAGGTTATCCCCAGGGCTGTCCCCAGATCCGGGCCCGGTTATCCACGGGCGCCGGTCAACTTTTCGTGACGCCTTTCACACCAGGGTATGAACGCCAGCTCACGGTTGTCGAACTGTGGACGGGGCTGTGGACAACCTGGGGATAACCTCCCCTCCCCTGGGGACAACCGGTGGACAACCCGGACGGCCCACTGCCGGGCCGTCAATTGTCCACACCCTGTGGATAACGGTTGTGCACAAGTCCACAGGCACCTGACCTGCGCGGAAGAGCGTAGCGGCGACGAGCCTGTGGACGAATTCTGGATAACTCCGCACGCACCCACCTGTGGACGGTGGGGAAGGGGCCGGTCCTGTGGACAACGGCCTTGCGCGCCCCCGGTTTTCGAATCACCGGTCAGTTGTTCGGCGCGGGCTGTGGACTGGCGGATCGTCCGTCGACGGCATCCCTGCCCAGCCGGGGCGCGGTGCACACCTGCGGGCACGGGAAAGGGCGTCAGGATTCGCTCCTGACGCCCTGGTGGTTCTGCTGGGGCCCCCGAGGGGCTCGGTGGCCCTGGTGGCCCTGGTGCGGCCTGTCCGGCCCGGGTACCGCGTCGCGCGGCACCCCGCTAGCTCTTGATGCGGTTGGTGAGTTCGGTGACCTGGTTGTAGATCGAGCGCCGCTCCGCCATCAGCGAGCGGATCTTGCGGTCCGCGTGCATCACCGTGGTGTGGTCGCGGCCGCCGAACTGCGCGCCGATCTTCGGCAGCGAGAGGTCGGTGAGCTCTCGGCAGAGGTACATCGCGATCTGCCGGGCCGTCACCAGCACCCGGCTGCGCGAGGAGCCGCAGAGGTCGTCCACACCCAGGCCGAAGTAGGCGGCGGTCTGCTGCATGATGACCTGCGCGGTGATCTCCGGGCCGGCGTCCTCGTCCCCGCCCGGGATCAGGTCCTTGAGGACGATCCCCGCCAACTCCAGGTCCACCGGGGCCCGGTTGAGGTTGGCGAAGGCGGTGACCCGGATCAGCGCGCCCTCCAACTCCCGGATGTTGCGGGTGATCCGGGACGCGATGAACTCCAACACGTCGGCGGGAGCGTTGAGTTGCTCCTGGATCGCCTTCTTGCGCAGGATCGCGATCCGGGTCTCCAGCTCGGGCGGGGTGACGTCGGTGATCAGGCCCCACTCGAAGCGGTTGCGCAGCCGGTCCTCCAGCGTGGTCAGCAGCTTGGGCGGCCGGTCCGAGGAGAGGACGATCTGCTTGTTCGCGTTGTGCAGGGTGTTGAAGGTGTGGAAGAACTCCTCCTGCGTGGACTCCTTGCTCGCGAGGAACTGGACGTCGTCCACGAGCAGGATGTCCATGTCCCGGTAGCGGCGGCGGAAGGTGTCCGCCTTGCCGTCCCGGATCGAGTTGATGAACTCGTTGGTGAACTCCTCCGAGGACACGTAGCGCACCCGGGTGCCCGGGAAGAGACTGCGCGAGTAGTGCCCGATGGCGTGCAGCAGGTGGGTCTTGCCCAGCCCGGACTCGCCGTAGATGAACAGCGGGTTGTACGCCTTGGCGGGGGCCTCGGCGACCGCCACCGCCGCCGCGTGCGCGAAGCGGTTGCTGGCGCCGATGACGAAGGTGTCGAACAGGTACTTGGGGTTCAGTCGGGCGGCGGGCTCGTCCTTGCGGGAGCCGCCGGCCGGGGGAGCGCCGGGCGGGGCGGGCACCCCGGGGACACCGGGACGCTCGGCGGAGCGCTCCGGGGCGGCCTTCTCGGCCGGGCGTCCGCCGGTGGGGCGGGAGCCGCCGGCCCGGCGGCCGGCGCCGGTGCGGGGCTGCTCGTTCGGGCCGGGGCCGTAGGCACCGCCGAAGAGGTCGCCCTGGGTGGTCGCGGGCGGACCGGGGACGGGCCGCGGCGCCGGGCGGGGCGCGGGCTCCTCCGCGTCGCGGTAGGCGGGCGGCTGCTCCTGGTAGCCCTGCCAGCCGGGACCGCCGCCGGGGCCGCCGTACGGGGCCTGGCGCTGCTCGTAGCCGCCGGTGTCGTAGCGCGGGCGCTCGTAGTCCTGCTCGTACTGCCCCTGCTCGTACGGCTGCCCCTGCTCGTAGGAGCGGCCCTGTTCGTACGGCTGCTGGTAGCCCTGGCCGCCGTAGTCGGGGCCGTCCTCCTCGTCCGGGCCCGGGTAGGGCTCGGCGGGGGCCTGGGGGGTGGGTGCGGGGGAGGTCGGCGCCGCGTTGGCGTCGACCATCACGGCGATCCGGACCGGGCGGCTGAGCTCACGGCTGAGGGCCTCGGTCAGCTGCGGCAGCAGCCGGCCCTCCAGCACCTGCTTGGCCCGCTCGTTCGGGGTCGCCAGCAGGGCGGTGTCGTGCATCATCCACATCGGCTGGGTGCGCTGCACCCACTGCTTGTCCATCTCCCCGACATCGGGGTCGCTGACCAGCCGCTCGACGACCCTGGCCCAGACCGGGACGAGGTCGCTGTTGACATCAGCCACTGGTGCACGCTTTCCAAGAACAAACCAGACAAGTTCTGCAACGGTAGTCAGCGAACAGGGCGGGATCAAGTCGTTGTCCACAGGCTGTGGGCAGGGCGGGCGGGAGCGGGCCGGTTTGACCCTCGCGCCCCGTCCCGCGTACCGTAACCAGGTCGAGTTGTCGATGGCCGCTGCCGCATGTCCGCGGGTCCACCCGCTCCATAAGGCGCGCAGCACGGGCGCCGTGGATTGCCTCAGACCCCAGCCGAACTGGGGCGATGGGCCGGATTTCCGATATCAGGGGAGATCACGCGGACGCACGGTGACGGCCAAGCGACCCCCCGTCATCCTACGATTCACCTCAGGAGCCCCCGAGTGAGCAAGCGCACCTTCCAGCCGAACAACCGTCGTCGCGCGAAGACCCACGGCTTCCGGCTGCGTATGCGTACCCGCGCCGGCCGCGCCATCCTGGCCGCCCGCCGTGGCAAGGGCCGCGCCAGCCTGTCCGCCTGATCCGCGCCAGAGTCTGTTGTGCTGCCCTCCGAGAATCGGCTGCGGCGGCGCCAGGACTTCGCGACCGCGGTGAAACGCGGTCGCCGGGCCGGCCGGCCCCTTCTGGTCGTCCATCTCAGCAGAGACGGTGACCCGCAGGGACCGACCGACCGGACCAGCGACTTCCGCCCGCACGTCGCCGAGGGGACTCCTTCGGCGCGTGCGGGTTTCGTCGTGAGCAAGGCCGTTGGCCCGGCGGTCGTGCGCAACCTGGTCAAGCGCCGGTTGCGCCACCTCGTTCGTGATCGTCTCTTCAGGCTGCCCGCCGGTAGCCTGATAGTGGTGCGTGCGCTGCCCCAGGCCGCGACCGCCTCGTACCAGGACCTCGAACGTGACCTGGACGCGGCACTGAAGCGGTTGCTGAGGACGGAGCCCGCCGCCACGGCGCCGACGGGAGCAGGGCGATGAAGTACCTGCTGATGGGTCTGATCAGGGTCTACCAGTGGACCATCAGCCCACTGCTCGGTCCGGTCTGCCGCTATTACCCCTCCTGCTCGCACTACGGCTACGAGGCCGTGCGGGTGCACGGGGCGGTCAAGGGCGGCGGCCTGACCGTCTGGCGCATCCTGCGCTGCAACCCCTGGTCGCCTGGCGGGGTGGACCACGTTCCGCCGCGCAAGCACCCGGTGTGGCACCGCCGGCTGCGCGATCTGCTGAGCCCCAAGAGCGGGACCGCCGAGCCGGAGCCGGTGGCGAAGCCCGATGCCCAAGGAGTCTGACCGGTGACCTTCGGTTTTCTGAGTCCCCTCTACACGGCGGTGTCCTGGATCATCGTCCAGTTCCACTCGCTGTACAGTCACGTCTTCAATCCGGACGGTGGCTGGGCCTGGGGTCTGTCCATCGCCTCGATGGTCGTCGTCATCCGGATCTGCCTGATCCCGCTCTTCGTGAAGCAGATCAAGGCGACCCGGGCCATGCAGGCGATCCAGCCGAAGATGAAGGCCATCCAGGAGCGCTACAAGAACGACCGGCAGCGCCAGTCGGAAGAGATGATGAAGCTGTACAAGGAGGCGGGTACCAACCCGTTCTCCAGCTGCCTTCCCATCATCGTCCAGGCGCCCTTCTTCACCGCCCTCTACGGCGTGCTCGCCAAGGTCGCCAAGGGCCAGGACATCGGGGTCATCCACGGTGACCTGCTGGTGAGCGCCGGCAAGGCGCACATCTTCGGCGCCCCGCTGTCCGCGACCTTCGTCGGCAGCGGCGAGACCAGCGTCAAGATCGTCACCGCCGTGATGATCATCCTGATGTCGCTGTCGCAGTTCGTCACCCAGCGCCAGCTGATGACCAAGAACGTCGACCTCACGGTGAAGACGCCGTTCATGCAGCAGCAGAAGATGCTGATGTACGTCTTCCCGATCATGTTCGCCGTGATGGGCATCAACTTCCCCGTCGGTGTCCTGGTCTACTGGCTGACCACCAACGTCTGGTCGATGGGCCAGCAGCTGATCGTCATCCACAACAACCCGACCCCGGGCAGCAAGGCCTTCCAGGAGCGCCAGGAGCGACTGAAGAAGGCCGGCCGGCTGCGTCCGGACGGTACGGAGATCAAGGGCGCGCTCTGGGGCATGCTGCCCCCGTCCAAGGCGGCCGTGAGCGAGGCGGCCAGCGCCGCCGCGGTGGTCGAGGAGTCGGCCCAGGCCGCACGCCGCCAGCAGCCCCGTCGGCAGACCAAGGCGCAGCGCCAGCACGGCGCCACCGGACAGCCGACCGTCGAACTGGGCAAGGACGCCCCGGCCGAGGAGCCCGCGGACTCCGCCCCGGCGGATTCCGCCCCGGCCGACTCCGCTGCCAAGCCGGCGCCCGCCAAGCAGACCGCGGCCAAGCCCGCCGGTACCAAGCAGGGCACCCGGCAGCAGCCGAAGCGCGGTGGCGGCCAGCGGCCGAAGAAGAAGTCCTGACCGGTCCCGCGCCCGTTGTGACAGCCGCGAAGAGCTTCGTCCCCGGCCCGACAGACGGGCCCATCTCCGAAGGAGTCCATCAGTGACGGAAGGCACCACCTCCGCCGTCGAGGCCGAGGCCGAGGCCGGCGCCGACGAGAGCCTCATCTCCCGCCTGGAGCAGGAGGGCGACATCGCGGCGGACTACCTGGAGGGTCTGCTCGACATCGCGGACCTCGACGGTGACATCGACATGGACGTCGAGGGCGACCGCGCCCTGGTCTCCATCGTCAGTGACGGCAACGACCGCGCGCTGCAGCGCCTGGTCGGCCAGGACGGCGAGGTGCTGGAGGCGCTCCAGGAGCTGACCCGGTTGGCTGTCCACCGGGAGACCGGTGAGCGCAGCCGCCTCATGCTGGACATTGCCGGCTTCCGGGCCCGCAAGCGCGAGGAGCTGGCGGTGCTCGGCGCCAAGGCCGCCGAGCAGGCCAAGAGCAGTGGCGAGCAGGTCAAGCTGCGGCCGATGACTCCCTTCGAGCGCAAGGTCGTCCACGACGCGATCGCCGCGGCCGGCCTGCGCAGTGAGTCCGAGGGCGAAGAGCCCCAGCGGTGCGTGGTCGTGCTGCCGGTCTGAGGCCGACAGGTCGACGACCGGCCGCCGCGGCGGCCGGAGAGCTTCACCGGACGCGACCCCGTCCGCCTCGTGCGGGCGGGGTCGTCGTCCCTTGTGGGATGTTTCACGTGAAACAGTGCGTTGAGCGGGTCGGTGGATCCGGGGATCGGAGAGGTCGAGATGGACACGGAGAACGCGGCTGCCGGCCGGCCGGGGGCGGACGTGGACCCGGCCGCCGAGGGGCGGGCCACCGAGCTGGACCAGCTGGCCGAGGCGCCGGCCGTCGCCCGGGAGGTCTTCGGTGAGCGCTACGACGCCGCGGTCCGCTACACCGAGCTGCTGGCCACCGCAGGGGTGCAGCGCGGGCTGATCGGGCCCCGCGAGGTGCCCCGGCTCTGGGACCGCCACGTGCTGAACTGCGCGGTGCTGGCCGAGCTGCTGCCCTCCGGGACCACCCTGTGCGACGTCGGCTCCGGGGCCGGCCTGCCGGGCATCCCGGTGGCGCTGGCCCGTCCGGACGTCTCGGTGACGCTGCTGGAGCCGCTGCTGCGCCGGACCACCTTCCTGGAGGAGGTCGTCCGGGAGCTGGGGCTGGACAACGTCACGGTGCTGCGCGGCCGTGCCGAGGAGATGGTCGGCAAGCTCGCGGTGGACGTGGTGACCGCCCGGGCGGTGGCACCGCTGGACCGGCTGGCCGGCTGGGGCATGCCGCTGCTGCGCCCGCACGGGCAGATGCTGGCGCTCAAGGGGGACAGCGCCGAGCAGGAGCTGGCCGACTCGCGGGCCGGGCTGGCCAAGCTGGGCGCGGTCGAGTGGAACGTCATCGCGGTCGGCGAGGGCACCCTGGAGACCTCGACCCGGGTGGTCCAGGTGAAGGCGGGGGAGAGCCCCGGCGGGGTCAAGGCGGCCACCCGGCGCGCCAAGGCGGCCCGGGCGGGCCGCGCCGCGACCGTCCGCGGCGGCGAGCGCGGCCGGGGCGGGCGGCGCCGCAGCCGCTGATCCGGCGTGACACCGGACACGTGCCGGCCACGGGCGGACGGTCCTCCCGCGAGGGGGGAACGTCCGCCCGTCGTCGTTCAGGTGACGGCCCGGTCGACACCGGGGCACCGGAGTGTCGCAACGTCAGATTTCCGGCATAGCGGGCATGGTGTTTCACGTGAAACGTCGCTCCTTGCTCTCGGGCATCCTCCGCCGTGACCGGGCGGCGACTGTTGCCGCTCCGGTTTCACGTGAAACACTGACTCCCATGCAGGACTCGGAGACCGTCGACCAGATCGATGACACGCCCATCGCACGGGCTGCCCAGGCTGCGGTTCAGGCGATCGGCCGAGCGGGCGAGGGACTGCCCCGGCCCGCCGCCACCCGGGTGATCGTGGTCGCCAACCAGAAGGGTGGGGTGGGCAAGACCACCACCACCGTGAACATGGCCGCCTCGCTCGCCATGCACGGCCTGCGCGTCCTGGTCGTCGACCTCGACCCGCAGGGCAACGCCTCCACGGCGCTCGGCATCGACCACCACGCCGAGGTGCCGTCCATCTACGACGTCCTGGTGGAGGGCAAGCCCCTGGCCGACGTGGTGCAGCCGGTGCACGACGTCGAGGGGCTGTTCTGCGTCCCCGCCACCATCGACCTGGCCGGCGCCGAGATCGAGCTGGTCTCCCTGGTGGCCCGGGAGAGCCGACTGCAGCGCGCCATCGCCGCGTACGAGCAGCCGCTCGACTACATCCTGATCGACTGTCCGCCCTCGCTGGGCCTGCTGACGGTCAACGCCCTGGTCGCCGGCCAGGAGGTGATGATCCCGATCCAGTGCGAGTACTACGCGTTGGAGGGCCTCGGCCAGCTGCTGCGCAACGTCGAGCTGGTGCGTGCGCACCTCAACCCCGCACTGCACGTGTCGACCATCCTGCTCACCATGTACGACGCCCGGACCAGGCTGGCCGCCCAGGTCGCCGAGGAGGTCCGGACCCACTTCCACCAAGAGGTGCTGAGCACGGCGATCCCGCGCTCGGTGCGCATCTCGGAGGCGCCCAGCTACGGGCAGACGGTGCTCACCTACGACCCGGGTTCGACCGGGGCGCTCTCCTACCTGGAGGCCGCCCGCGAGCTCGCGCAGCGTGCGGTGGGCCCGGGCGGTTCGCTGGTGGGTCAGCAGCGGGACGGCCAGCAGGGGCACGGCGCCCCGGTGGCACAGCACGGCACGACGGAGGGTCATCAGTGAGTGCTCGCAGGGTTGGTCTGGGCCGAGGGCTGGAGGCGTTGATCCGCCCCGCCGCGCCGGTGGACGGCGGGGCGGAGGCGAAGCCCGCGGCAGCCGCGCCCGTACCGGCCTCGGTGACGCCGCTGCCCAGCGGCCGCGGCACGGTGGCGGCCCGGGCGGCCGCGGAGAAGCGGGCCGAGCGGGCGCAGCCGGCCGGCGCGTACTTCGCCGAGCTGCCGCTGGACGCGATCACCCCCAACCCCCGCCAGCCGCGAGAGGTCTTCGACGAGGACAAGCTGGCCGAGCTGGTCACCTCCATCAAGGAGGTCGGTCTGCTCCAGCCGATCGTGGTGCGCCAGGTCGGTGCCGACAGCTTTGAGCTGATCATGGGGGAGCGCCGCTGGCGCGCCTCCCGGGAGGCCGGGCTGGAGCGGATCCCGGCGATCGTCCGGGCCACCGAGGACGACAAGCTGCTGCTGGACGCCCTCCTGGAGAACCTGCACCGCGCCGAGCTGAACCCGGTGGAGGAGGCCGCCGCCTACGACCAGCTGCTGCGGGACTTCTCCTGCACCCACGAGGAGCTGGCCGACCGGATCGGCCGCTCGCGCACCCACGTCTCCAACACCCTGCGGCTGATGAAGCTGCCGTCGTCCGTCCAGACCCGGCTGGTGGCCGGGACGCTGATGGCCGGGCACGCCCGGGCGCTGCTCGGACTGTCGGACCCGGAGCAGCAGGAGCGGCTCGCCGCGCGGGTCATCGCCGAGGGCCTCACGGTGCGCAACGTCGAGGAGATCGTCGTCCTGATGCGCTCGGAGGAGCCGGACAAGCCCAAGCGCCAGGCGCCGAAGGCGGGCAAGCTGAACTCCCCGGCCTTCAACGACCTGGCGAGCCGGCTGTCGGACCGCTTCGACACCCGGGTCAAGGTCGAGGTGTCGCAGCGCGGCGGCAGGCTGGGCAAGGGCAAGGTGGTGCTGGAGTTCGGTTCGGTGGAGGACCTGAACCGGATCCTGGACAGCATGGCTCCGGGGGAGGACGGTCTGCGGCTGTCGCAGGGCTGAGCCGGACCGGCCCGCCGAGGGTGACGACCCGATGGGTGCGTGTTCCACGTGGCGTTGTTTCACGTGAAACACGCACCCATCGGCGTTCGTGGGGGAATGCTCGACCGTGAGAGGGAGGAGGAGGTGCGGCCATGGGACGGCGGATCGCTCCGCTGACGCTGGACAACCTCGGGGACCTGCCGACGGGCTGCCGCTCCTGCGTGTTCTGGGAGCTGGACCCGGTCAGTGCGAAGGAAGCGGTGGAGTCGGGCAAGCCGGAGCTGGAGAAGGAGGGGTGGATCTCCACGGTGCTGCTGGAGTGGGGCTCCTGCGGTCGGATCGTCTACGTGGACGACCGGCCCGCCGGGTTCGTGCTGTACGCGCCGCCCGCCTACGTCCCCCGCTCGCAGTCCTTCCCGACCAGCCCGGTCTCGCCGGACGCCGTTCAGCTGATGGTCAGCCGGGTGCTGCCGGGCTACCAGGGGCAGGGGCTCGGCCGGGTGCTGGTGCAGACCGCGGCCAAGGACCTGATCGGGCGCGGGGTGCGGGCGATCGAGGCCTTCGGCTCCTCCGGGCGGGAGCCGACCAGCTGTGTGCTGCCGGCCGACCACCTGCTCGCGGTCGGTTTCAAGACCGTCCGCCCGCACGAGCGCTACCCGCGGCTGCGGCTGGAGGCACGGACCACGCTCTCCTGGCGGGCGATCCTGGCGCCCTCGCTGCTCGGCGGCTTCGTGCTGCTCTTCGGCAGCGCCTTCGCCGCCTACGCGACGGCCGCCGCCATGGTGGGCGCGACC
>NZ_JBSFWR010000058.1:0-51967 GCF_053594915.1 Kitasatospora sp. NPDC002543
TGCACTACTACCGCCGTCGCAAAGTCGCCGAGTCGGTCGGCGTGTGCGCGGCCGGGGCGACCTCGTCCGCGGTGACGGTCAGTCAGCAGAGCAGGGATTTCGCCAGGAGTACCTCGATGTTGCCCTGACGAGTACCTCACTGACGTTAGAACTCGTGAACATCACCCGCCCGTGGTTCGGGGTGCCTCCCGAACTCGTGAACAACTGACGTCATAACTCGTGGATAGAGCCACACCAGCAGCGCCACCACGAACATCGTCACTGTCAGCCGAGCATCTGGCGGGCCGTCGTGCGCAGCTCTTCAGGTGATCTCACAGCGGCGCACTGCCAGTGAGGAGCTATCGGGGACCGGTCGCTGGATGCACGACACTGCCGTCAGAGACGAACAGCAGGTACTCGCTGCTGGGATCAGGTACCTCTTCGGCCGTGCCGAATGCCCCCGTTGTGCCAGCGTGTTCGTCATCGCGGACGAGTACACGTCCGCCGAGTGCCCTGGCTGGGTGGCGATCGGCGACCCGAGCGCGGGTTCTCCGCAGGCACCGGCAGCTGGCGACAGGGGCACGCGACAACGACAGTTCGAGCTGTACTGAACGGATCCTCCCGCCGGGCGGCTCCTGGCAGGCGGACATGATGTTCCGCGGAGAATCCCGAGGTATTCGATGGACGGCGGCAAGGCGGTCCGAGTAGGCGCGGAGCGCCGACGGGGTGTCCGTGCGTGTCGGTGCTCTCCGGAATGATGCCCCTGTTCGAGGTCGAAGGAGAGGGGCTGTCATGGAAGACGAGCTGGGCGATCTGATCCACCTGGCCGATCCGCCGGGAACGAGCGGTCACGCCGTGTCTCTCCGCGTGCTGGAGCGGCCGGCCCCGGGCAGTGAGTTCCTCGACTGCGAGTTCGTCGTGTCGACCGGGACCATCAACGGCAGCTTTCCCGTCGGCATCACGTCCGATGACCTGGAGCAGTGGGAAGAAGCCCTGGACGAGCTGGCCGGCAATCGGTTCGTCTCGTGGCTGACCTCCGGTCGGACGGTCCAGCTCGGGATCAAGCCGTTGGCCTCCGGAGCGATCGGAGTGTCACTTCAGGACGCTCCGTCCTCGCAGGTGACGGTCAGCCTGCCGCTCTCGCCGTCGGCCGGTTGGATCGAGGAGCAGCGTGCGCGACTCGACCGTGTGCGGCGGGTGTTCGTGGGCTGACCGGGCAACTGATCGCCGGGGCAATGACACTGCTTAGCCGAGGTGGTGCTCGACCAGGTCGGCGGCTCGGGCCGCTCCGCCGCTGCGCCGGACGGCGAGGCGCATCTCCGCGAGGGCGGTGCGGATCACCTGGTCGGAGGCCACCGTGTCGATGGCCGACCGCAGGGCCTCAGGGTGTGCCGCGTCGGTGGCGTCCAGCCGTACCCCCAGGCCGAGTTCGACCAGGCGGGCGGCGTTGGCCTCCTGCTCGGGTGTTCGGGGGACGGCGACGATGCCGACGCCGTAGTGCAGGGCCTCCAGGACGAGTTCATCCCGGCGTGCGAGACGAAGGCGGTGGCCCGGCGGAGCACCGCGAGCTGAGGGAACTGCGGTCGTAGGTCCACCCGGTCCGGGATGGGCCTCAGTTCGGCGGCTGCCGCGCCGTCCACACGCATCGCCACCTGCCAGGGGCCGTCGGCGACGGCGGCCAGGCAGGCGCGGTAGAAGTCCGGGTCGCCGTCGAGCACGGTGCCCAGCGAGACGTACAGCAGAGGTGCGTCCGGGCCGGGTGGAGACCAGGTCTCGGCCTGCTCCCGCCGGCCCAGCGACGGGCCGACGAAGTGGAACCGTCCGTCGAAGCCCTCCGCGGCGGGCTGGAACTCCCGCGGGACGAACACCAGGTTGAGCCCGTCCGCCACCGTCATGGTGTCGGCGACATCGAGTGGGACGCCGTGTTCGGCGGAGAAAGCCGCGCAGGCGGCGGCGAGCGCCGCAGTCGCCGGGTCGTCGGCGCCGATCCCCGCGGTCAACTGTCGGTCCAGCGAATACGATTCGTTCGAGGTGAAGTGTGGGAAGCACTGCACACCCGGGACGCCCAGGCTCCGGGCGGCGATCCGGCCCGGCCAGTTCGTCGTGTCGTAGCAGATCGCGTCCACCGGCTCCGACGCGCAGTGCCTCCGCAGCACCGGCCACGTCGCGCTCAGCGCCGCGAAGTAGTGGCGCAGCCAGCCCGCCACGGCCGCCGGACCGATCGTCGGCGGCGGAGTGAAAGGCACCGGGGCCGGCAACTCCAGCCAGCGCGCCCCGGCACTGGACACGGCGGCGGCATGGCCGGACTCGGTGGCATACACCACCCGGTGCCCGCGCCGGACGAGTTCCTCGACCAGCGGCAGCGTCGGGTTGACGTGCCCGTGGCCGGTCAGGGTCATGAAGAGCAGGTTCTTCCTGAGCACGGCGGAGAGGTTGCCAGGAGCGGCCGCGCTGCGCCAGCGGTTTGCGCTGGGGCCCAGGGCCTCTCCTTCGGGCCGCGCCGGATCGGTGCGCGGCGTATCGCGCCCGGCGCGAACCGAAGGAGAGGCTTGGCCGTGTCCGTCACGCTGGTGGCGGTGACCTCTGTGAGTGCCGGGACTTGCAGCTGTTCTGCTGGCCGATGTACGGCTGACCCCCGCGGGTGCGGGGAGGGCCCTTTGTGAGCTGCGGGGATATGGCGGTTTTGCTGGTTCTTCGCGAATTGCGCCGGGGGTTGTTGAGGTGTCAGAGGGACTGCACGCCATCCTACGTGGGCCGCCTGGGTGGAGGGTCGGTGCCCCGGGCGGGGCAGCGACCCTCCACCCCTCGGGCTACTTGGTGAGGCGGGACCAGTCGGCGGGTTGGGCGGGGTCGAGCTGGCGGAGTTTGTCGAGGACCTTGGGGTCCTGGGCGTCGAGCCAGTCGGCGACTTGGCGGAAGGAGACGCAGCGGACGCCGTCGCGCCGGCAGACGTTCTTCATCACGTCCTCGATGGCCTGCATGTAGATGCCGCCGTTCCAGTCCTCGAAGTGGTTGCCGATGAAGAGCGGGGCGCGGCTGCCGTTGTAGACGCGTTCGAAGCCGGCGAGGTAGCTGTCGCGGGTCTCCTTCTCCCAGGTGTCGTACTTCTTGGGGTCGCCCTTGGTGGTGTCGCCGGACTGGTTGGCCAGGAAGTTGAAGTCCATCGAGAGGCTCTGGGTCGACTTGCCGGCGTAGGGGAGCATCTGCAGTGGGAAGTTCCAGATGCCGTCCTTCTTGACGGGCCAGACCTGGAACTCGCCCGGGGAGCTGGCGTCGTAGCGGAAGCCGGTCGCTTTCTCCGCCGCCAGCAGGTTCTTCTGGCCTTCCAGGCAGGGGGCGCGGCCGCCGACGACTTCCTTGGTGTAGTCGAAGGGGAGTGGCGGGAGGTCCTTGAAGCCGGTGTTGGTCTTCCAGTTGGTGACGAAGGAGATGGCCTGGTCGAGTTCGCTCTTCCACTCCTCGGTGCTCCAGTCGCCGCCGCCCTTGGGGCCGCAGAAGTGGCCGTTGAAGTGGGTGCCGATCTCGTTGCCGTCCAGCCAGGCGAGGCGCAGCTGTTCGAGGGTGTCCTTGATGTGGGGGTCGGTGGCGTAGTCGATGGAGGCGTCGCCGGGCTTGTGCTGCGGCGGTTTGTAGGTCGTGCTCTTGGACTTGGGGAGGGTGTAGAGCCCGGTCAGGAAGAAGGTCATCTGGGCCTTGTTCTCCGCGCCGAGCTTGCGGAAGCGGGAGAACAGGCGGTCGTCGCCCTCCAGCGCGCCGTCCCAGGAGAAGACGACGAACTGGGGCGGGGTCTCGCCGGGTTTGAGTTTCTCCGCCGTGGGCTGCTTGGGCTGCGGCCCGGTGTCGGAGGTCGATCCGTCGCCGAGCACCTTGACCTGGCCGTCCCAGGTGGGGGTGGGCGTGGGCGGTGGCGGGGCGGGGGCCTCGGTGGAGGCGCTGGGGGCGGGGCCGGCCGGGGTCGTTTCGGTGGCGGCGGCCGTGGGTCTGCTCGATGTGCCGGAGCATCCTGTCGCCAGGGCGGAGGCCCCGAGGACCCCCATCGTCAGCAGGATGGCCGAGCCGCGAGCAGTCCGCACCGGACCTCATTTCTCTGATGTCTGATCAGGCGATGTTTGGAAGGTGATCGATGGATGTGATCATCAGAACACTTTTGATCGACCTCTGTCGAGACGGGTCCGGTGCGGCTTCGATGGGGGAGCTTGGAAGCCAACTCCCTTGTGTCACACAGTGGATGGCGCGGAACGCAGGATCCGCTGGAGGGCCTCGGAGGCCGCGAGGGTGCAGAAGCGGCCGATGCGCTCGGGGACGTCCGCCCCTGACGTCGCCTCCGGCCCGACCGGGTATCACTCAGGTTTCCGGCCAAGTTCGTGGCAGGGCCTCGATACTCCGTGCCCAACCGTCCCGTCCGGAGCTAGGGTCGCTTCAGCCCTACGAACCTCCGGCGCCCCACGGCCCTCGTGCGGCGCTCCGTGGACCTGCCCGATTGGACCGGTGTGCCATGAACAGGACGTACCACCGCCCGCTGAACCGTCCGTCGACCACGACCACCCGGAGCCGGCTCGCCTCCCTGGCAGGGGGCGCCGCGGTGGCCGCGTTCGTCCTCACCGGCATCGCGGTCGGCGCCGCCGGTGCCGCGACCGCCGCTCCCGGCTCGGTCCCCGCGCCCGCGATCACCATCTACCGCGTGGCCGATGCCGCCCAGCCCGCTCCGGCGGCCACCCAGGTCGGCGTGGCCGCAGCCACGCAGCCGGCCCCGGCGGCCACCCAGCCCGCCCCTGCCGCCACCCAGCCGGTCGCGCCGCGGTAGGCGGGCGGCGGAACTCCGAACGTCCGGGCGGCGGTTCACCCGAGCCGCCGCCCGGCGCTCACCCCGCCCCCGCTCCCGCCCCGCCGTCGGCCTCGGGCAGCGGCCCGTCGCCGGTGAGCCAGGCCCGGAGGACGTTCTTGCGGACCTTGCCGAGTTCGTTGCGCGGGAAGCGCGGAACGGCCTCGACGCGGGTGGGCCAGTACCAGTCCGTCATCCCGCGCCCGGCCAGCCAGGCCCGCAGTTCCGCCGGCTCCGGGGCGGAACGGCCGTCGGCCGGCACGACGACGGCGCACGGCAGGTCGCCGTGTTCGGCGGGGTAGCCGACCAGGGCGACGTCGGCGATCGCCGGGTGTTCGCGGAGCTCCGTCTCGACGTCCAGGACGGGGATCATCAGCTGGGTGGTGCCCGAGATCCGGTCGGAGGCCCGGCCCGCGTAGCGCAGGCCGCCTTCGCCGTCCGGGCGCATCAGGTCGCCGGTGGCGTACCAGCCGTCGGTGTCGGCGGCGCGCCAGCGGAGTCGGCCGGTGTCGCGGTCGAAGGTGCCGAGGCAGGTGGACGGGCTGCGCACGTCGACCGGCGAGGCCTGGTCCGGCCGGGAGTCGTCCGTCGCCATCCGCAGTTCGATGCCGGGCATCGGGCGGCCGACGCTGCGGGCGGCCCGCTCGGGCGGGTCGGTGAGGCCGGTGGCGAGGATGCCGCCGGTCTCCGTCGAGCCGAGGGCGTTGACGACGTGGCCGCTCAGGGTGCGGCGCAGGAGGTCGACCAGCTCGCGCGAGGGGCTCGCGGCCATCGCGGCCACCGCCTCCCACGCGGGCAGGTCCCGTGGTCGGCGGCTCTGCTCGGCGGCGAGGGATTCCAGCATCGCGGGCGGGGCGATCAGTGCGCCGGTGCGGTAGGTGCCGAGCAGGTCGAGCCAGCGGCCGGCGTCCCACTCGTCGCAGTACAGGGCGCTGGTGCGGTGGACGAGCGGCCGCAGCACGCCGTTGCGCAGCCCGGCGCCGTGGCTGAGCGGGGTGAGCACCGGGAACGGCTGCCCGGGCCGCAGGGGCGGGATCGGCAGCGCCCGGCGGACCCCGGCGTACAGGGTGTTCAGGCTGTGCACGACGGCGGTGGCGCTGCCGGTGGTGCCGGAGGTGAACAGCACGGTCGCGGCCTCGTCGGGCCCGAGGCCGGGGCCCTGCGGCGCGTTCGGGGCGTGGGCGGTGCGCAGGAGGGCGTCGAAGTCGAGGGCCCCGGTGGCGGCGGTGTCGGCGGTGTCGCCGAGGACCGCGTGGTGGCGGAGGTCCGGCAGGTCGTCGGCGAGCCGGGCGAGGGCCGCGATGTGCTCCGGGCCGGGGTCGCGGTCGGTGGTGACCAGCAGGACGGCGCCGGTCGAGGCCAGCATCCGGCCCACCTCCCGGCGGCCGAACCGCAGGGAGAGGGGTACGGTCACCGCGCCGACGCGCCAGCACGCCAGGGTGAGCACGGCCGTCTCCCACCGGTCGGGGAGTTGGAAGGCCACCGCCTCGCCGCGCCGGACGCCCAGCCGGTGCAGCGCGGCGGCGTACCGCTCCACCCGGTCGGCCAGCTCGGCGAAGGTCAGGGTGACGGCCCGGCCTTCCGCCGCGCGCCAGTTGATGATGACGGGCCGGCCGGGCGCCCGCTCGGCGGCGTCGCGCAGATCGTCCAGGAAGGTCCCGTCGCGCCACCAGCCCTGCTCGCGGTAGCGGGCGGCGGTGGCGGGCAGGGGCCGCAGGGCGTCGAACAGCTCCGGCATGGGTTCCTGCTCCCTCGGTGAGGCGAGGTCGGTGAGGCGAGGTCGGCGGTGCGGGGTCGGCGGTGCGGCGACAGCGCGACGGGGACACCCGCGCACTGCTCGGCGCACGGGCACCCGACCTCCCGGCCGCACGGGCCCGCCGGACCATGCCTGCACTGTGGCACACGGGGGCGGCCGGCGCCCCCGCGGAGCCGCGGCTTACCCGAACGGGTGATTGCGGAGGTACGGCCGGTGCGGTTGGTGTCGGACGTGGTTTCCTCGGGCAGCCGCCGGGGTGCGGGGCCCGTCGTGCGGGGTCGGAGGTGCGGGGCCCGGCACACCGGACCCGGGCTTCGCGCCCGGAGGCGGCGGCGATCGGAAGCGGCGGCGACCGGAAGCGGCGGCGCCCGCCCGGCGCCCGGCGGCACCCGGCGCGGCACGGCTCGTCCGGGGAGGGGGAAGGCGGAGAGGAGAGCGCATGGACAGGTCGATCGGTTCCGTCTGGGGCGGCGACCGCTTCGGCCTCGACGCCTATCTGGCCCGGATCGGGTACCGGGGGGTGCGCGAGCCGACGCTGGAGGTGCTGCGCGCGCTGCACGCCGCCCACATCGACGCGCTCGCCTTCGAGAACCTGGAGGTCGTCCTGGGCCGTCCCGTCCGGCTGGACCTGGAGTCGGTGCAGGCGAAGATGGTCCGGCGGCGGCGCGGGGGCACCTGCTGCGAGCAGACGCTCCTCTACGCCGCGGCGCTGGACGCGATCGGTTTCACCTTCACCGCGACGGCGTCCCGGGTGCGCCTGGGCGAGCGGCGGATCCGCCCGGCCACCCACTACTCGCTGCGGGTGGAGCTCGACGGCGAGGAGTGGTTCACCGACGTCGGTTTCGGCGGGGAGGGGCTGCTGGAGCCGATCCGGCTACGGGACGGCGAGGTCGCGCGGCAGTCCGGGTGGACGTACGGGCTGGTCCGGGAGGAGGGCCCGACCCCGGGTGCGGCCGGTCCGCTGGTGCTCCGGCGGTGGCGGCGGGACGGCTGGTTCGACCTGTACGCGATCGGTTCGGAGCCGCGCTTCCCGGTCGACTTCACCGTGACCAGCCACTACACCTCCACGCACCCCCTCTCGCCGTTCCACGACAGGCTGCTGGTGCAGCGGCCGGCGGCCGACGAGCGGCTGGTCCTGCGCGACGCGGAGCTGGTCAGGCTGTTGCCGGACGGCACGGAGGAGCGGCGCCGGGTGGAGGCGCGGGATCTGCCCGGACTGCTGACGGGGACGTTCGGGGTGGTGCCGTCCGAGGGGGACCTCGCCGTGCTCGTCGCGCGCCACGAGGAGCGGTCGTGGAGGAGCGGCGGTCGAGGCCGGCCGGAGGGTCCTGATCCGGAGGGCCTGGTGCGGGCGGAGCCCTGATCCGGGGCCTGATCGTTTCGGCGGGTGGCATTGACAGGGGGGCACCCGCGGCTGAATGCTAAGCAAGCGCTTAGTCAATGAGGTCCCACGCAGAGGAGCCGCCCGATGGCCGAGACCCCCGCCGACCCGCCCGGCCTGGACCTGGCCCGTCTCCGGGCCCACCTGGAGCGCGAACTGCCCGGCCTCCTCCAGGGGCCGCTGCGGGCCGACCTCGTCGAAGGGGGCCGCTCGAACCTCACGTACGTCCTGAGCGACGGCGCCTCCCGGTGGGTGCTCCGGCGCCCGCCGCTCGGGCACGTCCTGGCCACCGCGCACGACATGGGCCGCGAGTACCGGGTGATGACCGCGCTGCGCGACACCGGCGTCCCCGTGCCCGGCACGCTGCTGCTCGACCCCGGCACCGACACCCTCGGCGCCCCCTGGTACCTCATGGAGTACGTCCCCGGGACGGCTCACCGGGACGCCGCCCCGCTGGCCGCCCTCGGCGAGCAGCGGGTGCACGCACTCGGGAGCCGGCTGGTCGAGACCCTCGCCACCCTGCACCGGATCGACCCGGCCGCCGTCGGCCTCGCCGACTTCGGGCACCCGGACGGCTACCTGGAGCGCCAGCTGCGCCGCTGGTCGCAGCAGCTCGCCGCCTCCCGCAGCCGGGACCTGCCGGACCTGGACCGGCTGCACGGCCTGCTCGCCGAGCGCCGGCCCGTCTCGCCCGCGCCCGCCCTCGTGCACGGGGACTACCGGCTGGACAACGTGCTCGTCGACGACGGCGACACCATCGCCGCCGTCCTGGACTGGGAGATGTCCACCCTCGGCGACCCGCTCACCGACATCGGCCTCCTGGTGATGTACACCGAACTCGCGGGCGTCGGCGGCGGCATCATCCCCTCCGCCATGACCGCGCCCGGCTTCCCGAAGGCCGACGAGATCGTCTCCCGGTACGCCGAGTCGACCGGCCGCCGGGCCGAGGACCTCGACTGGTACGTCGCCTTCGCCTCGTTCAAGCTCGCCGCCGTCGCCGAGGGCATCCACTTCCGCTTCCGGCAGGGCCGCACCCTGGGCGCGGGCTTCGAGCGCGCCGGCGAGATGGCGCCGGTCCTCGCCCGGCACGGCCTGAGCACCCTCAAGGAGAACTGAGCCCCGATGGACTTCGCCTACGACGCCCGGACGAACGAGCTCCGCGAGCAGCTGCTCGCCTTCATGGACGAGCACGTGTACCCCGCCGAGCCTGTCCTCGCCGCCCAACTCGCCGACCGTGACCGTGACCGCGACCGGGGCCGTGACCGCGACCCGTGGGCCATCCCGCCGATCGTCGCGGGCCTCCAGGCGGAGGCCCGCAAGCAGAACCTGTGGAACCTGTTCTTCGTGGACAAGCACAGCCTGCCCGGCGGGCCCGGCGCCGGCCTGACCAACCTCCAGTACGCCCCGCTCGCCGAAATCACCGGCCGCAGCGTCCAGTTGGCCCCGCCCGCGCTCAACTGCGCGGCGCCCGACACCGGCAACATGGAGCTGCTCGCCCAGTTCGGCAGCGCCGAGCAGCGTGAGCGCTGGCTGCGGCCGCTGCTGGACGGCGAGATCCGCTCCGCCTTCGCGATGACCGAGCCCGAGGTGGCTTCCTCGGACGCCACCAACATCGCCACCCGGATCGAACGGGACGGCGACGAGTACGTGATCAACGGCCGCAAGTGGTACATCACCGGGGCGATGAACCCCGACTGCCGGATCCTCATCGTGATGGGCAAGACCGATCCGGCCGCCGAACCGCACCGCCAGCAGAGCATGGTGCTCGTCCCGCGCGACACCCCGGGCGTGACCGTCCGGCGCGGCATGACGGTCTTCGGCTATGACGACGCCGACCACGGCGGCCACGCGGAGGTGCTGTTCGAGGACGTCCGCGTCCCGGTGGAGAACCTGATCGGCGAGGAGGGTACGGGCTTCGCCATCGCCCAGGCCCGGCTCGGCCCCGGCCGGATCCACCACTGCATGCGCGCCATCGGGATCGCCGAGCGGGCCCTAGAGCTGATGTGCCGCCGGGCCGGCGAGCGGGTCGCGTTCGGCAGGCCGCTCGCCGAGCAGGGCGTGGTGCAGGACTGGATCGCCGAGTCCCGGGTGCGGATCGAGCAGTTGCGGCTGCTGGTGCTGAAGACCGCCTGGCTGATGGACACCGTCGGCAACCGGGGCGCGCACACCGAGATCCAGGCGATCAAGATCGCCACCCCGCGGACCGTCGAGTGGATCCTGGACAAGGCCGTCCAGACGTTCGGCGCGGCCGGCGTCAGCCAGGACACCCCGCTCGCCCAGCTCTGGGCCGGCAACCGCACCCTGCGGCTGGCCGACGGCCCGGACGAGGTGCACAAGCGCTCGCTGGCCCGGAGGGAGCTGCGGCAGTACCGGAGTTGACCCGTAGGGGTGTCATACCCGGGTATTCAGGGACCGGTTGGCTCCCCGGTATGACGGCCGCGGCCCGTCCCCGACCGTACTGTCCTACGTGTTCGAAAGATCGGAACACGGAGGACGAGATGGGCAATCCGGGACGGGCCGTGGCGATGGTCCTGCTGGCGGCGGCGACGGCGATGGGCACGATGGGCACGGCCCCGGCCGGTGCGGCGGACGCGGCCCCGGCCGGCGGCGCAAGCGACGGCACCACCGGGCGGCAGGCGCGGGCCTGGCTGCCGGAGCCCAGCGGGCCGTACCCGATCGGGACCACCGCCCTGCACCTCACCGACGCCGGACGGGAGGACCCCTGGCACCCCGGGCAGCGGCGCGAGCTGATGATCAGCCTCTGGTACCCGACCTCCCAGCCGGCCGCCGGCGAGGACCGGGCCCCCTACATGACACCCGCCGCCGGGCGGCACTTCGACGGCCCGGACGGCGTCGGCCTGCTCAACTACGGCACCGAGCCCGGCCGCACCGACTGGTCGGCCATCCGCACCCACGCCCGCGCGGACGCCCCGGCGCTGTCCGGCGGCCCGCGCCCGGTCGTGCTCTACTCGCCCGGCCTCGGGGACCCGCGCACCTGGGGGACGGCGCTGGTCGAGGACCTCGCCTCGCGCGGCTACGTGGTGGTCACCGTCGACCACACCTACGAGGCCTCCGAAGTCGCCTTCCCCGGCGGCGACCTGGCCACCTCGGTGTTCCCCGGCATGCTCGGGCAGCCCGGCCTGGACGTCGGCGCGGTGCTGCGCAAGGCGATCGACGCCCGGGTCGCCGACACCCGCTTCGTGCTGGACCGGCTCGCCGGACTCGCCGGACGGCCGGGACTGCCCGCCGGGGTGGCCGGGGCCCTCGACCTCGACCGGATCGGCATGGTCGGCCAGTCCGCGGGCGGCTTCACCGCCCTCCAGGCCATGCACGACGACCCGCGGATCGCCGCCGGCGTCAACATGGACGGCCAGATGCACTTCCCCGGCCCCGACGGCCACACCGGCGTCCTGCTGCCCAGCGTCGCCGAGGACGGACTGAACAGGCCCTTCCTGCTGATGGGCACCGGGAGCTCCGACTCCGGCGGCTACCGCGACCAGCCCGGCTGGAACGCCCTGTGGCGGCACAGCACCGGCTGGCACGCCGACGTCACCCTCACCGGCTCCCGCCACGGCTCCTACACCGACGCCCAACCGCTGCTGCCGCAACTCGCCCGGCAGGGCGTGCTCGACGCCGAACAGCTGCGCAAGGACGTCGGCGACATCCGCCCCGGCCGCGCCGAACTCGCCACCCGTTCCTACGTCGCGTCCTTCTTCGACCGCTGGCTGCGCGACCAGGACGACCACCTGCTGGACGGGCCCTCGGCGCGCTTCCCGGAGATGGCGTACGAGCGGTAGCCGCGCCGGGACGGCCTTGTCCGACGCCCGGACCGCGGCCCGCCCTAGCGGATCTCGGAGCCGGGGTTGGCCCGGTCCCACCGCTGCCGGGAGGTGACGATCGCGGCGTGGTGGTCGTAGGACCAGTCCGTCATCGCCCGCACCAGGTGGGTCAGGCTGTGGCCGAGCGGCGTCAGCTCGTACTCCACCTGCGGCGGGACGGTCGGGTGGACGGTCCGCGAGACCACGCCGTCGCGCTCCAGACGGCGCACGGTGAGGGTGAGCATCCGCTGCGAGATCCCCGGCAGGGCTCGCTGTAGCTCGCGGAACCGCCGTACGCCCTGGGCGAGTTCGACGACGGTGAGGACGGACCACTTGTCGCCCAGGCGGTCCAGCAGGTCGCGGATCCCGCAGTCCACGCCGTCCTCGCACCAGACCACCGGGCGGGGGGTGGTTACCGCGGTGTGCCCTGCTGACATGAAAGTGCCTCCTTACGCCGAACCTCCAGGCTATCGAGGATGGTCGTGCAGCCGACCGAACACCCCTGGAGGAACCCATGCTGCTCGTCACCGGAGTCAACGGAGGCCTGGGCGCGCTCGTCCTGGAACGGCTCGCCGGGCTGGGAGCCGCCGGGCTCGCCGGGCGCGGGCCCGTCGTCGCCGGCTCCCGCACACCGGAGCGGGTGCCGGCCGGGATCCCGGCCCGGCTGGTGGACTTCGACCGGCCGAAGACCCTGGCCGCGGCCTTCACCGGCGTGCGGACGCTGCTGCTGATCTCGGCCGGCGCCGCCGAGGACGACGTGGTGACCGCCCGGCACGGCGCCGCGATCGAGGCGGCGGAGCGGGCGGGCGTCGAGCACGTCGTCTACACCAGCCTGTCCGGCGACGGCGACCACCTGCCGTACGCGCTCGCCCACCGCTGGACGGAGCGGCGGCTGCGCGAGTCGGCCACGCTGCGCTGGACGGTGCTGCGCAACGGCCTGTACGCCGAGTTCCTGGGCACGATCGCCGCACCGGACCGGGACGGGGTGATCGGCGCGCCGCTCGGGGACGGGAAGCTCGCGGCGGTGGCCCGGGCGGACCTGGCCGAGGCGGCGGTGAACGTCGCTCTGGCGCCCGACCGGCACGCGGGCCGGACCTACGAGCTGGTGGGGGAGCGGGCGGTGGGCGGCGCCGAGGTGGCCGAGGTGCTCGGCGCCGAGTACCGGCCGGGACGGCTCGGGCAGGCCCGGACGGCCGCCGCGGCCTCGGACGCGCTGGACGTCCAGGTGCCGATGGTGGTGGGCACCTACTCGGCGATCGCCCACGGCTTCCTGGCCGGGCCGGGCGGGCCGGGCGACCTCGCGGCGCTGCTCGGCCGCGAGCCCCGCCCGGCCCTGGAGGTGATCGCCGAGGGCCGCTGAGCCGCGGGCGGGCCGTCGGAGGAGGGGCGGGCCGCCGGAGCGGACGGTGCGCCAGGCGGCCGGCGGGCCCGGCCGGTTCAGCCGCCCAGGACGGCGATCCGGCCGGTGCTGAGCCCGGCGGCGACGCGCTGGACGGCGTCCGGGGCGGCGGCCAGCGGCACCCGGGCGCTCACCAGCGGCCGGACGGCGCCCCGGTCGGCGAGCCCGGTGAGCTCGTCGTGGGCGGCCCGGACGGCCCGCGGGTCGTGGGTGTTGTAGAGGCCCCAGTGCAGGCCCAGGATCGTGTAGTTCTTCACCAGGGCGTGGTTGAGCGCCGGGGCGGGGATCTGCCCGCCGGCGAAGCCGACCACCATGATCCGGCCCTCGAAGGCGACGCACCTGGCGGAGCCGGTGTAGGCCTCGCCGCCGACCGGGTCGAAGACCACGTCCGCGCCGCGCCCGTCGGTGAACTCCTTGACGGCGGCGACGAAGTCCCGTTCGAGGCGGTCCACCACCAGGTCGGCGCCGAGTGCCCGCGCGGCCCGCGCCTTCTCCGGCCCGCCGACCACGGCGACCACCCGGGCCCGGGCGGCCCGGCCGAGCTGGACGGCCGCGCTGCCGACCCCGCCGGCCGCCGCGTGCACCAGCAGGGTCTCGCCGGCCCGCAGCCGGGCCCGCCGGTGCAGCGCGAACCAGGCGGTCTGGTAGCCGATGTGCAGGGCGGCCGCCTCGGCGTCGTCCAGCGACTCGGGGGCCGGGAACGCGGCGGCGGCGTCCAGCAGCGCGTACTCGGCGAACGCGCCGTGCGGCAGTACCGGGTTGCCGATCAGCCGCTCGCCCCGCCGGGCGCCGTCCGCGACCTCGCCGCACAGCTCCACACCGGGCGTGAACGGCAGCGGCGGGCGGACCTGGTACCGGCCGCGCACCATCAGCGCGTCCGGGAAGTTGACGGCCGCCGCCCGGACCCGCACCAGCAGCTGCCCCGGGCCGGGCACCGGCCGCGGGACGTCCTCGGCCAGCCGCATCACCTCGGCCGGCTCGCCGAGCTCGCCGACCTGCCAGGCCCTCACAGCAGCCCGCCCTTCTCCAGCCCCTGCTGGAGCCGGTTCATCCCGTTGAGCCAGCGGTCCGGGTCGGTGGCCCGGACACGCTGGTACTCGGCGACCTCGGGGTGCGGCAGGAGCAGGAAGCGCTCCGCGCGCATCCCGTCCAGGGCCGCCCCGGCGACGTCCGCCGGGTCGAGCGCGGTCGGGGCCAGCAGGGCCTCGCCGACGGCGCCGGTGGCGGCGAGCAGGTCGGTGCGCACGCCCTGGGGGCAGAGCGCGTGCACCCGCAGGCCCCGGTGGCGGTAGCTCGCGGAGAGCCACTCGGCGAAGGCCAGCGCGCCGTGCTTGCTGACCGAGTACGGGGCCGAGCCGAGCATGGTGAGCAGCCCGGCGGCGGAGACGGTGGCCAGGAAGCGGCCTTCGCCGCGCTCCAGCCAGCGGGGGAGCAGCAGCTCGGCGGCCCGGACGTGGGCCATCACGTTGACCTCCCAGGAGGTCGCCCAGGCCGTGGCGGGCGCGTCGGCCCCGCCCGCCAGGGCGACGCCCGCGTTGGCGCACCAGACGTCGATCTCGCCCAGCTCGGCGCGGGCCTGTCCGACCAGCTCGGCCAGGCCCTCGGCGGAGGCGGCGTCCCCGGGCAGCGCGGTGCCGCCGCACTCCTTCGCGACGGCGCGGGCGGCCCCGGCGTCCAGGTCGTTGACCACCACCCGGGCGCCGGCCGCGGCGAGGGCCCGGGCCAGCGCGGCACCGATGCCCCGGCCACCGCCGGTCACCACCACGCCCCGGCCGTCGAACGCGTCGCGGTCGGGCGCCGGGCTGTCGGACGCCCGGCCGTCGGCTGCCCCGCCCTCGGGCGCTCCCGCGGTCACATGCCACCGCCGAGGGTGACCCCGCCGTCCAGGACCAGGGTCTGGCCGGTGATCCAGCCGGCGTCCGGGGAGAGCAGGAAGGCGACGGCGCCGGCGATGTCCTCGGGGACGCCGAGGCGGCCGAGCGGGTAGGCCTTGGCGACCTTCTCCTCGCGGCCCTCGTAGAGCGCCTCGGCGAACTTGGTCTTGACTACGGCGGGGGCGACGGCGTTGACCCGGATGCCCTGGGGGCCGAGTTCGGCGGCGAGTTCGGTGGTGAGCCGGATCAGCGCGGCCTTGCTGACGCCGTACATGCCGATCCCGAGGGAGGAGCGGATGCCCGCGATGGAGGCGACGTTGACGATCGAGCCGCCGTGCTCGCCCATCCAGGCGGCGTGCGCGCGGCGGGTCCAGGCCAGCGGGGCCAGCACGTTGACGGCGAGGATCTTGGCGGCGGCGGCCTCCTCGGTGTCCAGGACCGGCCCGTACACCGGGTTGATGCCGGTGTTGTTGACCAGGTGGTCGAGCCGCCCGAAGGCCTCCAGGGTGCGGGCGACGGCCTCCTCCTGGTGCGCCGGGTCGTCGGCCTTGCCCGCGACGGCGATCGCGTGGTCCGGGCCGCCGAGGTCGCGGACGGCTTCGGCCAGCGGCTCCGGGTTGCGGGCCGTGAGGCAGACCTTGGCGCCGCGGTCGACCAGCTCGCGCGCGATGCCGAGGCCGATGCCGCGGCTCGATCCGGTGACGACGGCCACCCGGCCCTTGAAGGAGTGCACCACGGAGCGTCCTGCCTTTCGTGCGGCGATCTCTGCCGTCCTGCTGCTGACTAAGCGCTTGCTCAGCATGGTGTCGGTGCGGGAGCCTGTCAACAGCCGCGACGCCCGGCCCGACCGCCTGCCGCCTGCCGCTGCCCGACCGCCTGCCGCTGCGCACCGTCGGGTGCACCGGGGCCGGGCGGCGCTCGGCGGGAAAGCCTGTACGAGTTCTCTGGGAGGATGACGCCATGACCAGCACCCCGCTCGCCGACCTCTGGCCGACCCTGCCCGGCGCCGACGCCCGCCCCGAAGCGGCGTACCGGCTGCTCCAGGCCGCCGTCGAGTCGTTCGCGGAGCGCGGCTTCCATGCCACCACGACCCGGGACATCGCCACCGCGGCCGGGATGAGTCCGGCCGCGCTGTACATCCACTACCAGTCGAAGGCCGCGCTGCTCGCCGAGATCAGCCGGGCCGGGCACGCCGCCACGCTGACCCTCGTCCGGGACGCGGCGGGCGGCCCGGGCGGCCCGGCCGAGCGGATGAGGCGGCTGGTCGAGCAGTTCACCGCCTGGCACGCGCGGGCCCGGACGGTCGGCCGGGTGGTCAACTACGAGCTGCACGCCCTGCCCGAGGACGCCTACGCGGTGGTCGCCGCGCTGCGGCTGGACATCGAGCGCGAGGTCAGCGCGCTGATCCAGGCGGGCGTGGCGGCGGGGGACTTCCAGGTGGCGGAGGTGCGGACGGCGGCCCGCGCCGTGACCTCGCTCGGCATCGACGTCTCCCGCTGGTACACCGGCAACTCCTCCGAGGCGCCGGAGGAGCTCGGGCGCCGCTACGGGGATCTGGTGTTGCGGATGCTCGGCGCCCGGGTCTGAGCGGAGCGGCCGGTCGGGCTGCCGGCCGGGCCGGCTCCCTTCCCGGTGGCGCGCTCCGATTGACCTGCTCCGAGGAGGCGAGCAGACTCGTATACGAAGTACGTTTTTCCCGTACGTGTGCCTCGTAGTCGTACGTGAATCCGCGTGTACCGGACCAGGGAGCCCGCCACGACCGTTCGTGGCGGGCTCCCTGCTGTCGGGCGCTGTGGCTCGGGGGCCTCCCGTGGGGGTTCCGACGGTGGCCGGGGGCTCCGGCGGGTGGCCCGGGTTTCAGGCGGTGGCCAGGCAGAACCGGACCAGCCCGGCGTCCACGTCGAGGACGATCCGCTCCATCTCCGCCCACGGCGGCTGGAACTGGGTGCCCCACTCGACGGTGAAGCCGAGCACCTTCCCCAGGGCGGGGTCGTCGAAGTGGCGGGCGAAGACGTAGTCGTCGCTGGTGCCGCTGGTCGGGTAGAGGTGGAAGCCGCTCAGCGGCCGGTACGTCAGGCCGCGCACCCCGTGCAGGCCCCGGCAGAAGGCCTCGGAGAGCAGCACGGCGGTGTCGGCGTCCGTCTTGGGGATGTACTCCGCGTACGCGACGTCACCGGGCAGTCCGCGCTTGCCGTCGTACTCGCTGTTGCGGAAGTTCATGTCGGGGGAGACGGACTGGTTCTTGTCGTCGCCCCAGTTGTAGAGCATGTCCTGGGAGTAGCTGTGGACGTCGACGAACCATCCGGTCCGCGGGAAGGAGTCCAGCAGCCAGCGGACGTTGCGGGTCTCGGGCTCGGAGAACGGGCTCGGGCCCTCGTAGACCTGCTGGTCGCACGGGTTCGCCGACACCTGGGGGGTGGCGGTCGGGGCGAAGGCGGTGGCGAAGTCGAAGAGGAAGTCGTAGTTGCGGTTGAGGTCGACGCCGACGCAGTCGGGGTTCGCGCTGCCGCCGGAGTTCGCCGGGTCGCGGTTCTTGCGCCACATCGGGTCGACGGTCTGGCTGAACAGCCGGCCGTCCGGGTTGACGAGCGGGAAGAGCACCAGGTCCAGCCGCTGGAGCAGCTCCCGGACCTGGTCGGCGGTGAAGACGGTGCCGCCGTAGCCGAGGCCGGTGCCGCCGTGCTGGGCCTCCAGCAGATCGGCGGCGAGGTGGACGAGGATCTCGCAGCTGCCCCACTCGCGGGCGTGGACGCCGCCGATCATCATCACGCACCGCTTGGGGATCGGGGCGGGTGCGCCGATCTTGAGGGCGTGGGCGGTGCGGCCCTCGATCGAGGGCTCGGGCAGGGTGAGCAGTTCGGACGTGCCGGGGTAGGCGGTGGCCAGGCTGGTCACGGCCGATTCGACCTCGGTGATGTTCAGGTACGGCATGACGGCCTCCCCGGTCAGTCGGTGGGCTTGGCGGCGAGGCCGCGCGGGACGGCGTCGGCGGCGGCGAACCGGTCGCCGGTGCCGACCTCGGCCTGGGCGGCGCGGCCGGCCGCGCTGGCGTTGCCGATCCGGGTGACCGTGACGCCCTCGCGTTCGAGGGCGGCGATCCGGTCCTCCCGGGCGTAGACGTCGATGCCGACGCTGCCGTCCGGTTCGAGGAGGGGCCGGCCGCCGGTGTCGGGCCGGGCTTCGCGCAGCAGTGCGCGCAGGACCTCCGGGTTCCTGGCGGTGACGCGGAGTCGGAGGATGTCGGGTCGGGACGACGGGTGGGTGGGAGCGGCGGACATGGTGGCCTCTTCCCGGGCGCCGGCGGGGCGGGCCCACGGCCTGCCCGGTGGCGCCGATTCGAGCGGATATGTCCGACGTGTACCTCGTATCCTCAGGATGCGTCGCCGCCGTAGAAGCCGTCAAGGGGCGGCTCGGGCATCCCGTCGAGCAGGCTGTCCAGGCCGCTCAGCATCTCGGCCTCGTCGTCGAAGTCGGCGAACCGGGGCACCAGGGCGCGCAGCCGGGGGTAGTCGACGGCGGACAGCCGGTGCAGGCCGAGCCGCAGCGCCGGGTCCGGCTCGCTCGGGTTGTCGACCACCTGCCGCTTGTCCACCAGCAGGCAGCCGAGGTTCCAGGCGACGAAGGTGCGGTAGACGGTCAGCGCGCCGGCGTCGTCGAAGCCGGCCCGGGCGAGCACAGCCAGGATGTGCTCGGTGAGCTCCAGCACCGAGGCCGGGCGGCGCGCCACCGGGACGGCCAGCGGGCGGGTCGCGACCAGCGGCAGGATCTCCGGGTGGGCGTGCGCGGTGGCGGCGAACGCCTGGGCGATCCGGCGCAGTTCGGCGCGCCAGCCGTCCCCGTGGGGGCCGCGGACGGAGCCGGCCCGCAGCCGGGAGTTGATCTCGTCGAAGTAGGCCTCGACCAGGCCGTCGATCAGTGCCTCCTTGCCCGGGGTGTAGCGGTACAGGGCCATCGACTCCACGCCGAGCTCGGTGGCCAGGCGGCGCATGGTCAGCGCGCCCAGGCCCTCGCGGTCGACCAGGGCCACGGCGGCGCCGAGCACCAGCGGGCGGCTCAGCCGGCCCCGCCTCTCGGGGGCGTCCTGCTCGGCCATCTCCGCACTCCTCGGGGTCGGTGGCGGCGTCCTCGGCCCGGGCCGCCCGGGGGAGCGGCGGTGCTGCGGGGCCCGTCGGGCCGGGGCTTCGGCGGATGTCACTCAGCGGATACAGAACCAGGATACAAGGTAGGAATCAGACGTAAACGGGGTGAGCGGTACCAGTCGGTTGATTCGCCGATTCCGCTGGTCAGCCGGTTGTGGGCGGGGGAGTGGGAGTCGCGGGCGCGGCGACCGGGGCGGCCGGACCGGTCGCTGTGCGTAGCCCCGGGGCGGGTGGCGGCGGGTGCGGGCAGCGGGCGGGCGGCGGAGTCGGTCATGGGCCGATGGCGGCGGCCGGGGAAGGGGGGTGGGCAAGCGGTCTTCCGGGGGCCGGGGGTAGCGTGGGGCCGACCCCGTGATCACCGTCCCGAGGAGAGCCGATGAGCAGTCAGAACGACCAGGTGCGCGCGCTGTTGGCGGAGGCCTGGGTCTCGTGGGCGGAGCGGGGCGCGGCCCTGGCCGCCGGGGACTGGGACCGGCCCACCCGGCTGCCCGGGTGGACGGTGCGGGAGCTGTACGCGCACGTCGCGCCGGTGCCGGAGATGTTCACCGGGCTGCGCGCGGCCGTCCTGGACGGGCCGGCCGAGGTGGGCGACGGGGCCGGCATCCTGCGCGCCTACAACCGGCCGGGCGGGATCGCCCACACCGCGGCGGACCAGGTCGCCGAGGCGGCGAAGCGGGTGGCCGAGGTGGCCGAACCCGCCGTGCTGATCGCCCGGTTCGGGGTCGAGGGCCCGGCCGCGCTGGCCGGCCTCGCGGACCTGCCGCCGGACGGCGTGGTGGCGCACCCGCTGCTCGGCAGCGTGACGGTCGGCGCGCTCGGGGAGGTGGCGCTGATGGAGGCGACCGTCCACCTGCTCGACCTGGTCGCGGCCGTCGGCGGCCCGCCGCCCGCCGAGGGGGCGCTGCGCTTCACCACCGCGCTGCTGGCGCGGGTGGCCGACCCGGTGGCCTTCATCGAGGCGGCGACCGGCCGCGGCGCGGAGGCGGTGCTCCCGGTCATCCGCTGAGGTGCCGGTGCGTTGGCTGAGGCGCAGGTGCGTTCGGTGGGGCGTCAGTGCGTCGGGTGAGGCGCAGGTGCGTTCGGTGGGGCGTCGGTGCGTCGGGTGAGGCGCAGGTCGGGGCGCCGGTGAGGCGTACACGTTTCATGTCATGAGCCTTTCAAAGGTGCGGGCTTGCTGTCACGCTGCTGCTCCCGGCCCGCTCCCCACGAGAGGCTCCGATGAGAAGACTCCTGCCTGCCCTGACCGGCGCCGCCCTGTTCGCGGCGACCGGCCTCACGGCGCTCGCCACCCCCGACGTGGCGAGCGCCGCGGACTGCACGCCCGCCCAGGTGGTCGCCAACGGCGGCTTCGAGTCCGGCAGTTCGCCCTGGACCGCGCCCAGCGGCGCGATCACCGCGGACAGCGGCCAGAGCGCCCACTCCGGCAGCTCCTACGCCTGGCTCGACGGCTACGGCTCCAGCCACACCGACACGCTCTCGCAGTCCGTCACCCTCCCCGCCGGGTGCGGCACCGCGACGCTCGGGTTCTGGCTGCACGTCGACACCGCCGAGACGACCACCGGCACCGCCTACGACAAGCTGGCCGTCAAGCTCGGCTCCACCACGCTGGCCACCTACTCCAACCTGGACGCCGGGGACGGGTACGTGCACCGGACCGTCGACGTCTCCGCCTTCGCGGGCAGGACGGCCACGCTCTCCTTCACCGGCGTCGAGGACGCGAGCCTGCAGACCAGCTTCGTCCTGGACGACGTCACCCTGGACGTCTCCGGCGGCGGCACCACGCCGCCCCAGCCCGGCGACCCGACCCGCACCCCCGCCGCGCCGGCGTACACCGTGAACCTGACCAGCGACGCCTCCGGCGCCAGTTGGAACGGGCACGAGAGCGTGACCTTCGGCAACGCCTCGGCAGCCCCGCTGAACGAGGTGTACCTGCGGCTGTGGGACAACGCCCACGGCAGCTGCCCCGCCACCCCCATCACCGTGACCAACGTGACCGGCGGCACGCCCGCGCCGCTCACGGTGAACTGCACCGCGCTCAGGATCGCCCTGCCGGCCCCGCTCGCCCAGGGACAGAGCGGCACCGTCGGCTTCGACCTCGGCATCACCGTGCCGAGCGGCGCGGACCGCTTCGGCCACGACGGCGCGTACAACTTCCTCGGCAACGCCCTGCCCGTCCTGGCGATACGCGACGCGGCCGGCTGGCACCTCGACCCGTACACCAACAACGGCGAGTCCTTCTACTCGGTGGCCGCGGACTTCGACGTCACCCTGGACCACCCGGCCGGGCTGCTGGTGCCCGCGACCGGTACCTCGGTGGACACCCCCGGCACGGCCGGACGGACCGTCACCAGGGCGACCGCGAGCAAGGTGCGCGACTTCGCCTGGGGCGCCGGGCCGTTCGCCAGGACCTCCGGCACCTCCGCGGCCGGGGTGAAGGTCAACGTCTACTCGGTGGCGGGGATCAGCGCGGCCGACGCCGCGTCGATGCTCTCCACCTCGATCTCGGCGGTCGACGCCCACGCCCAGCGCTTCGGGGTCTACCCGTACGGCGAGTTGGACGCGGTGCTGGACAACAACTTCTGGTTCGGCGGCATGGAGTACCCGGGCTTCGTCCTCGACCTGGTCAGCACCACGGCGCTCACCCACGAGATCGGCCACCAGTGGTGGTACGGCATCGTGGGCGACGACGAGTACAACGGCCCCTGGCTGGACGAGGCCTTCACCGACTACGCGACCGACCTCGCCCTCGGCAAGACCGGCAACGGCTGCTGGAACAGCGTCTCCTGGGCCTCCGCGGCGGAGCGGATCACCAACTCGATGGCGTACTGGGACGCCAACTCCTCCCGCTACTCCACCGTCGTCTACGGCTACGGCAAGTGCGCCCTGCACGACCTGCGCCGGACGATCGGCGACGGCCCGATGACCACGCTGCTGCGGAACTACGCGCAGGCGCACTGGTACGGCGTCTCCACCACCGCGGAGTTCAAGGCCGCGGCCCAGGCCGCGACCACGGTGGACCTGACCTCCTTCTGGAGCCAGCACCGCATCGACGGCTGAGCCGGCGCGTCCCCGGCGGTCGCCCCCGGCTCCGGCCGGGGGCGACCGCCTCCGCACAGGCGTCCGCCGCCGCCTCGGCCACCCCCGCCGCCGTCTCCTGCCGCCCCTTGACGCCACGGGGGGCCGGGAGGACGCTGTACGTGTACGACATAAACGTGTGCCGTACACGGACAGTCGAAAGCACACGACCAAGAGTCGCGAGGCTCCCGGCGCGGACCCGACCGCTGGAGCGATCATGTCGACCAACCACTACGTGGCGCTGCCGGACAGCTCCCGCGTTCCGTTCGGCGGAGCGCGGGCCATCGGACCGGCCCACCCCCAGACCCCCCTGACCGTCACCGTCTACCTACGGCGCGACCCCGCCGCGCAGCCGCGGCCGGACGTCTACGAGCTGGCGCTCCAGGCGCCGACCCGGCGCACCCTGCCCACCGACGACCAGTACGCCGCCACCCACCGGTGGCTGGACACCGACCTCAAGGCGGTCGAGGCCTTCGCCGCCGAGCACGGTCTCACGACCGGGAACCCGAACCCGCTGGCCCGCAGCGTCCAGCTGACCGGCACCACGAAGGACGTCGCGGACGCCTTCCGGGTGACCCTGGCCCGCTACCGCTACCGGGACGCCCACGGCAACCCCCGGACCTATCGCGGCCGGGAGGGCCAGATCTACGTCCCCGCCGAACTGGACGGCATCGTCACCGGTGTCTTCGGCCTGGACGACCGGCCGATCGGCAGCCGCCTGCTGATCCGCCGGGCCGCCGACGCCGCCCCGACGGCGCACACCGCCCCGACGGTCCGGCCGGGCGCCTTCCTCCCGCCGCAGCTCCAGTCGCCCTACGCCTACCCGGCCGGCACCGACGGGAGCGGGCAGTGCGTCGCCGTCCTCGCCTTCAACGGCGAAACGCCGCCCGGTGTCCCGTCCGGCGGCTACTCGCTGGACGCCCTGCGGAACTACTTCGTCAACGTCCTGCACCAGACCATGCCGGACATCACCGACGTGGTGATCCCGGGGGTCGGCAGCCCCGGCAACGACCCGGGCCAGGACTCCGACTTCGAGACGGCCGACAGCACCGGCGAGATCATGCTCGACCTGGCGGTGGTCGGCGCCCTCGCCCCCAAGGCGAAGATCGTCGTGTACTTCAGCCGGTTCACGGAACAGGGCTGGGTCGACGTGATCACCCGGATCGTCAACGACACCGAGAACCGGCCCACGGTGATCTCCGACAGCTACGGCAACCCCGAGGCCGGCGCGGGGAGCCGGTGGACGCTCGGGGCCATGAAGCGGGTCGACGCCGCCTTCGCCGCCGCGGCCGAGAAGAACATCAGCGTCTGCTGCGCCTCGGGTGACGACGGCTCCCGCGACCAGGTCGACGACGAGCGCGCCCACGCCGACTTCCCCGCGTCCAGCCCGCACGTGCTCGGCGTCGGCGGCACCCGCCTGGCGGTCGACCAGGGGCAGGTCGTCGGCGAGGTCTGCTGGGACGACGGCCCGGGCAGCCGGACGGGCGGTGGCATCAGCGCGGTCTTCCCGCTGCCGCCGTACCAGGCCGGTGCCGATGTGCCGCCGTCGGCCGATCCGCCGCACGCGCACGGATGCGGCGTGCCCGACGTGTCCGCGCTGGCCGACCCCGAGACCGGCGTGGTCGTCCCGAGCGTCGACGGGGTGCACTTCAACCAGACCGGCGGCACCAGCGCCGCCGCCCCGATGTGGTCCGCCCTGCTTGCCCGGATCAACCAGGGCCTGCCCGGCTCCGCGCAGGTCGGCTTCCTCAACCCGCTCCTGTACACGAAGTTCGCGACGGGTGTCCTGCGGGACATCACCCGGGGCAGCAACGGCGCGTACGCCTCCGGCCCCGGCTGGGACGCCTGCACCGGCCTCGGCAGCCCCGGCGGCCAGCAGCTCCTGGACGGCCTCAAGGCCCTCTGACCTCCTGGCCCTGTGGCCCTTCGACCCCGGCACCCCGGCTGTCGGGCCCCGTCGGCGAGGCGGGGCCCGACAGCGGGAGGGGATCAGCCCAGGGCGAGGGCGCGCAGGCGGTCGGCCGCGCCGTTGAAGTAGTTCTGGTCACCGGGGAAGGTGCCGGAGTCGGCGAACTGCCAGAAGGTCTGGTAGCCCCAGCCGTTCGGCAGGGTGCCGACGGAGGAGGCGTAGCGGGCTATCCAGAGCGGGTTGGTGGTGCCGAAGCCGGCGTTGTTGCCGGTGCACTGGGTCCACCAGTTGGTGGTGGTGTAGATGGTGGGGTAGCGGCCGGTGCGGGAGTGCACGGTGTTGCTGAAGTCGCGGATCCAGCTGACCATGGCGCTCTGGCTGAGGCCGTAGCAGGTGGCGCCGTAGGGGTTGTACTCGATGTCCAGCGCGGGCGGCAGGGTCTTGCCGTCGGCGGACCAGCCGCCGCCGTGGCTGACGAAGTAGTTGGCCTGGGTGGCGCCGGAGGAGGCGTTCGGCAGCGCGAAGTGGTAGGCGCCGCGGACCAGGCCGGCGTTGTACGAGCCGTTGTACTGCTGGGCGAAGGACGGGTTGGTGTAGCCGGTGCCCTCGGTGGCCTTGACGTAGGCGAACTTGGCGCCGTTGGCGGCCACCGAGGACCAGTTGACGTTGCCCTGGTAGCCGGAGACGTCCAGCCCCGGGGTCTGGGTGGCGGCGAGGGAGGCGAAGGGGGCGGCGGTGGCGCGGCCCTCGCGGGCGGCGACGGTGGAGCCGGCGAAGTCCTGCTCGGGGTGGAAGCCGGGGCGGCCTTCGGCGACGGGGGCGATCGGGGCGGGGTCGGCCGCGTACGCGGGGGCCGCCGCGCCGGTGACCAGGGCGGTCGCGGCGGCGAGGGCGGCCAGTGCGGGCAGGCGGCGGCCGGCCGGTCTGTCGGTGCCGGCGGTGCGGGCGGAGCGGGGCATGGGGCACTCCTCTGGTCCGTGCGGGGGTGGTCGAAATGGCCCGTGACGGCCGGGGCCTGACCGGGCGTACCGCAGAGTAGCCATGTACCTGGCACCGCCGCCAGGCATCTTTTTTCACCTAGTGAACGCACGTCAGGTGTGCGGAAAGGCCATGGGCGGCAAGTGGAGTTGCCGGTCCTGCCGGTCCGTCCGCCCCCGGAGGGGGAGCGCCCCGAGGGGCCGGGCGGGGCCCCGGGGGCGGGCGGGGCGCGCCCGGCCCTGTGCGACGATGCCCGCGGGCCGGCCGGCACCGGCGGCCCCGCACGTGAGGAGAGGAACCAGTCATGACCGAGACCGCCGCCGGATCCGCCCGCCCCGCCGGGGAGCCCGTGTTCCGGCCCGCCACGCCCGCCGACGTCCCGGCGCTGGTCGCGCTGGTCGAGTCGGCCTACCGGGGAGACGCCAGCCGGGCCGGCTGGACCACCGAGGCCGACCTGCTGGGCGGCCGGCGCACCAACCCGGAGGCCGTCACCGCGGCGGTGGGCCACCCCGACGGCGTGGTGCTGCTGGCCGAGCGGGGCGGCGAGCCGGTCGCCTGCTGCCAGCTGGAACGGCGCGGCGACCTGGCCTACTTCGGCATGTTCTCGGTGCGCCCCGGGCTCCAGGGCGGCGGCATCGGCCGGGCCCTGCTGGCCGAGGCGGAGCGGGTGGCCGCCGAGGAGTGGGGCGTCGGTGCGATGGAGATGACGGTGATCGAGCAGCGTGCCGAGCTGATCGCCTGGTACGAGCGGCGCGGCTTCCGGCGCAGCGGCGAGTTCAGCCCGTTCCCGTACGGGGACGAGGACTTCGGCATCCCGCTGCGGCCGGACCTCCGGTTCGCCCACCTCGTCAAGGAGTTGAAGGCGCAGGCCTGAGGGGTCGGCGGTCCGTGTACGGAAGTCGACGGCTGGTACGGGAGTTGACGAGGGGTCGGAACGGCCCGCGCTCGGGGTTCGGTTCAGCTCCGCTGGACCGGGTTTCCGCAGGTGACGCCGGGTCAACTCGCTGAGCTGGGGCGATGCGGAGATGTCATACCTCGTTCATTATTGGTCTAGGCCAATGTGAGAGGCTGAGGGCGAACGGCCACGTTCCGTCCGCTGCCCAGGGGGGCCATTTCCGCATGCCCGCACTCCATGGCACCGCCATGCCCGCACCCGACGCCGGTCCGCGCCGGATACCCGCGGACCCCGACAACCACCGCCTGCCCAGCCCGCCCGACGACGAGGAGCTCTACTGGTACTTCGGCCCGCAGCGCCGCTGGGTGCTGCTCTGCGCCACCCTCTCCTACGCGGGAGCCACCGCCACCCTCGGCCTGTTCGCCCTCAGCAAGCCGCTGCTCTGGCCGTTCCTGGTGCTCACCGTGCTCAACGCGGCCACCTGGCTGCTCTCGCTCACCGACGGCCAGCGCGCCCGGCGCTTCACCCGCGACTCGCACGACCTGCTGCTGCGCGCCTGGAGCCCCGCCCGGGCCCCGAGCGTGGACCTGCTGCTGCCCACCGCCGGCGAACCGCTGGCCGTCCTGGACAACGCCTACCGGCACACCGCGGCCGTCCGCTGGCCCGGTGAGCTGACCGTCCTCGTCCTCGACGACGCGGGCCGCCCCGAGGTGCGCGAACTCGCCGAGTCCTACGGCTTCCGGTACCACGCCCGTCCCGACCGGGGCCGGTTCAAGAAGGCCGGCAACCTCAACCACGGCCTGGCCGAGGGCACCGGCGAGATCATCGCCGTCCTCGACGCCGACTTCTGCCCCCGCCCCGACTTCCTGCACCACCTGGTGCCCTACCTCGACAACCCCGAGGTCGGCATCGTGCAGAGCCCGCAGTGCTTCGACACGGACGCCGACATGTCCTGGCTCGAACGCGCCGCGGGAGCCACCCAGGAGATCTTCTACCGCTGGATCCAGCCCTCCCGGGACGCGCAGGACGGCACCGTCTGCTGCGGCACCAACGCGCTCTACCGCCGCGCCGCACTGCGGCGGATCGGCGGCTTCGCCGAGATCGACCACAGCGAGGACCTCTACACCGGACTCGCCCTCGCCCGCGCCGGATGGGCCACCCGCTACGTCCCCGCGCTGGTCGCCAAGGGCATGTCGCCCACCGGCCTGCCCGCCTTCATCAGCCAGCAGTACCGCTGGTGCCTCGGCTCCCTGGCCCTCGTCCGCGACCCGGACTTCCGCAAGGGGCCGCTCCCCAAGTCCGCCCGGCTCTGCTTCTGGAACGGCATCCTCGGCTACGTCACCAGCGCGGTGAACGTCTTCGCCGTGCCGCTGCCCGCCCTGATCATGCTGTTCTTCCGGCCCGAGGAGATCCAGCCCTGGCAGGTGCTGCCGTTCCTGCCGCCGATCTGGGTCGCCCTGGTGCTGCTGCCCGCGATGTCCCGCACCCGCTGGCGCTTCGAGGTCACCCGGGTCCAACTCCTCGGCGGGCTCTGCCACGTGGTCGCCATCGCGCACGCGCTGCGCCGCCGCTCCGCCGACTGGGTGCCCACCGGCGCCGTCTCCGGCGGCAGTTCGCTCGCCCGCGCCGTCGCCCGGATCGGGGTCGGCTGGCTCGGGTTCGTCGTCCTCGCGGGCGTCGTCGGACTGGTCCGCGCCGGGCTGCTCCACGGCTGGCGGCCGTACTGGGCGCTGGCCGGACTGCTCGCGCTCACCGCGTACACCATGATCCCGCTGATCAGGGAACTGCGCCCGCTGCTGAACGGGACCGGGGGTGGCAAGGGCGCCGCCGTCGGCGAGGTCGCCGCGCCCGCGCCGGGCCGCTCCGACCTCGGGTTCGGACGCGCCGAAGCCGTCGCCGTCACCGCCGTGCTGCTGCTGTGCGGGCTGCTGGCCTCCGGCTGGGCGGACCCGCTGATCTTCTGACACTCCATCAGGTCATTTCTGTTCCACCGCACTTCCGCTCCACCGCGTTTCCTTGCGCGTCGCCCCACCGGCGCGGACACCGCCCGGCCGCCCCATCGGCCCGGCGGGCCCGACAACCGCTGCCAGCCCTGCAAGGAGCACCGCCGTGCCAACGGCCGTACCGCCGTCGTCCTCCTCCTCCGTATCCCCTGCGCCGTCCACCGGTTCTTCCTCGGACACCGTCTCCGACTCCTCCGCGACACCCGCCGACCTGCTGCCCGGCGTCGTCCGGATGGACCGGGACCTCGCCGCCCCGCGGGGCGCCACCGTCGCCGAGAACGGACAGGCCCGCCCGCGCACCGCCTTCCGCCCCGACATCGAGGGGCTGCGCGGCGTCGCCGTCCTCGCCGTCCTCGCCTTCCACTCCGCCGTCCCGGGCCTCACCGGGGGCTTCGTCGGCGTCGACGTCTTCTTCGTCGTCTCCGGCTTCCTGATCACCGGCCTGCTCGTCGGCCGCCCGCTCGGCCTGTGGGACTTCGCCGCCCGCCGCGCCCGGCGCATCCTGCCCGCCGCCGCCACCGTGCTGGTCGCCACCGCCGTCGCCGGCGGCGCCCTGCTCGACCCGCTGCGCGGCACCGACCTCGCCCGCGACCTGATCGCCTCCGCCGGCCAGTTCGCCAACTGGCGCTTCGTCGGCGAGCAGACCGACTACCTGGCCGCCGAACACGACCCCAGCCCGCTCCAGCACTTCTGGTCGCTCGGCGTGGAGAACCAGTTCTACCTGCTCTGGGGCGTGCTGCTGCTCGGCCTCGCCCGCTACCTGCACGGGCGCCGCCGCACCCTGGCGATCACCCTCACCACGGCGGCCGTCGGCGCCGCCTCGCTCGCTCTCTGCCTGCGCTGGACGGCCACCTCCGCGCCGCTCGCCTACTTCTCCACCGGCAGCCGGCTCTGGGAGTTCGCGGCCGGCGCCGGCGCGGCGCTGGCCGCCCGGGCACTGGCCACCCGCCCGCTCGGGGGCGCCGCCCGGTGGTCCCTGCGGGCACTCGGCTGGGGCGGCCTGGCGGCCGTCCTCGCCTCCGTGTTCCTGTACGACCGCACCACCGCCTTCCCCGGCGCCGCCGCGCTGCTGCCCGTCCTCGGCACCGCCGCCGTGCTGCTCGCCGGGCGCGGCACCCCCGGCGCCGCCGACGCCGGAGGCCTGCTCGCCATCCGCCCGCTGCGCGCCGCCGGACGCCTCTCCTACGCCTGGTACCTGTGGCACTGGCCGGTCCTGACCATCGCCCAGGCCCGGTACGGCACCCTGCCCTGGACCACCCTGCTCGCGCTCACCGCCGCCAGTGCGCTGCCCGCCTGGCTCACCCTGCGACTGGTCGAGCAGCCCCTGCGGTACGGCAGCAGCCCGGCGCCCCGGCGCGGCCTCGCGGTCGGCGCCAGCGCCCTGGTCATCCCGCTGATCGCCGCGCTCACCCTCGGCGGCGGCACCGTACGCGCCCTCGGCGACCCCGCCTCCGGGCCTACCGCGGCCCCCGCCGGAGCCGCCGACGGCCCGGGCCTGCTCGCCCCCGGCACCCGGGTGCTCACCCTGACCCCCTCACTGGCCCGGGCCCGCGAGGACTTCCCGCCCGGCAAGGGCTGCGAGATCCCGCTCAACGCCGACAGCAGCCCGCGCTGCCTCTTCGGCGACGAGGACAGCCCCGACCGGATCGTGCTGCTCGGCGACTCGCACGCCGGGCAGTGGATCTCCGCCGGCCTCGCACTGGCCGAACAGCGGCACTGGGCGCTGGAGGTCCTGGTCAAGCCCGGCTGCCCGCTGGCCACCCTCACCGTGCGCAACAACGTGCTCGGCCGCACCTTCGAGGAGTGCGACCGCTGGCGCGAGAACACCCTCACCCGGCTGACCTCCGGCCCCAAGCCGCGCCTCGTCCTGATGGCGGGCCTCAACCGGTACGGCAGCCCCGAGGAGCGCACCGAGGGCTGGACCCGCACCCTGGACCGGCTCAGCGCGCTCGGCGCCCCGCTCGCCTACCTCGGCGACACCCCGATGCCCGGCAAGGACATCCCGACCTGCCTGGCCGCCTCCGACGGCCGCTCGGACGCCTGCTTCTTCCCGCGCGACACCGCCTTCGAGCCCGACCCCGTGCTGGACGGCGGGCTCGCCGCCCGGTACGGGGTCCGCACCCTCGACCTCGGCCCACTGCTCTGCCCCGGCACCGGCCCCTCCTGCCCGGCCGTGCTGGAGGGCGTGGTGCTGTACCGGGACACCGGGCACATCACCGACACCCTGGCGCGGGTCCTGGCACCCCGGCTGGACAAGGGACTGCTCGGGACACCGGGGGGCCCGACGGGCACGACCGCTCCGACGGGCCCGGCCGTGTCGACCGGCTCGCCCGCGTCCGCCGGTGCGACCGCTCCGACGAGCCCGGCGGGTACGGCCGGACCGGATGGTCCGACCGTGCCGACCGAGCCCGTGACTCCCGGGTTGCCCCCGGCTCAGCCGTAGATGCTGCGGCAGAGCCGGGCCGAATCAGACCCGGCCGGCCAGTGGCCCGCCCGCTCGGCCTGGTCGCAGATGCCGCTCTGACCGCCGCCCGCGCCCGCCCCGGCACTCGCCGGGGCGGACGTGTCCGACGGCCCGCGGGCCGGAGCGGCGCTGTGCGGGCTGTGCCCAGGCTTGGGGTGGGCGCTCGCCGACGCCCGCTGGGCGTCCGTCGACGCCCCGGCCCTGGCCCCGGCCCCGGCCCCGGCGCCCGGCCCGGCCGCCGCCGGGCCCGGCCCGCCCACCGGGACCGCCGGCCCCGGGGTGGGCGGCGGCAGCGGGGACGGCGCGGGCGTGGCCGGTGAGGGGGAGACCGGCAGCAGCTGCGCCGTCGGCTGATCCGAGGCGGACGGCGAGGCGTCCGGCAGTGCCGCCACGCTGACCTCGTCGCCCGCCCCCGGCCCGCACATCACCAGGACGGACGCCAGCACGGCACCCGTCCCGACCATCGCGGCCGTCCAGGCCTTGCGCGACAGACGCCTCGGCGGCGGGGCCGTGGACCACGGCGGCACCGGACTCGTCGGTACCGGATTCGGCGGGATCGGATCCGTCGGCACCGGCGGCGGCTGCCAAGCGTTCTGCGGCCACTGCCACTGCCCTCCGGTGGGCTGCCCAGTCATGTGCTCGTCCTTCCAGCGGCCCCCCTAGAACCTTGCCGTGCTCAACGAGCGCGCCGACGCCGGGACATGACCCGGAAGAGGGGTCTGGACGGGCGTTGATTGCCACCGCGCCACATGCTGGGGGTCATGGAGACCAACAGCACGTCCGCGGCCATGGTCGAGGTGGCCGCGTTCCGGACCGACAGCCGCTACCGCCTCGTCCACTTCGAGGGACACGGCTGGGAGCCGCTCGCACCCGAGGAGTTCGAGCCGCGCGTCCACCAGCTCTTCCCCGACCTCGACCCGCACGACGCCCAGCGGGTCCACTGGGCCGACCGCCCCTGGGAATGGCCCGCCTGGCACCCCGGCGAGGCCTGAACCCGCCCGGTGCGGCCGGAACCGGTGGGCCGCGGCAGCGCCGGCCACCGAGTTCGTTACGCTGAGCGGGTGAGTACGGATCACTTCTGGCGTCGACTGCCGGGCCGGGCCGTGGACACCTGCTCGCCGGAGGAACTCGGCGAACTGGTGCCCCGCGACCGCGACCTCCGGTACGACCGGCTGGCCGCCGCGGGCCTCGCCCTCGGCGCGCGGCAGACCGCCGTCCTGATGGAACTCGCGCTCACCGAGAACGGCCTGCACCCCGACCCGGCCGCCCGACTGCCCGTCTACGGCGGCGGGCACCACCGGCCCGACGGCGCGCTGCCCGGCGACTCCATGCCGGTGCTGCGCCCCGAGCAGGTCGTGGCGGCCTCCGCCTTCCTGCGCGGCTCGGCGCTCGGTGAACTCGTCCGCGAACAGGACGGCGTGCTCGCCCGGACGGTCGCGGAGCTCGGATACCCGACGCCCTGGTCCGAGACCCTGGCGGCACTCGTCGTCCACGACCTGCGCGAACTGCGGGACTTCTTCGCCGGCGCGGCCGCGGCCGGGGACGCGGTGGTCGTCCGGGAGGCGACGTGACCGGGCCGGCCGGAACCGAGGGCTACGGCGAGGAGGCACCGCAACTCGCCGTCCAGTACGAGAGCGTGAGCTTCGCCGAGGTGCACCGCGAGCTGCGCCACCTGTACCCCGCCCCGCCCGCGTCCGTCCTCGACATCGGCGCCGGCACCGGCCGCGACGCGGCCGCCCTCGCCGCCCTCGGCCACCCCGTGGTCGCGGTCGAGCCGACCCCCGAACTCCGCGCCGTCGGCGAGCGGTTGCACGCCGGCTCCGACGTGCGGTGGGTCGCCGACGCGCTGCCCGGCCTACCGCTGCTCGCCGCCGAGGGCGAACGCTACGACCTCGTACTGCTCACCGCCGTCTGGATGCACCTCGCCCCCGCCGAGCGCCCGCCCGCGATGGCCGCCCTCAGCCGCCTCCTCGCCCCCGCCGGCCGCCTCGCCCTCACCCTCCGCCACGGCCCCGTCCCGCCCGGCCGCCGGATGTTCGACCTCCCGGCCGAGCCCACCGTCACCCTCGCCACCGCCTGCGGCCTGCGCCTCCTCCACCGCGCCGCCCGCCCCGACCTGCACGGCAGGGACGGGGTGCACTGGACGGCGCTGCTCTTCGAACGCCCGGGGGCGGACGCGTAGCCGCTCGCGGCAAGCGGCATTCGCGCCGTGTGGGGAGGAAGCCCCGATCGTCCGTGATTCGGGCGAGGCCGAAGGGCGGGGACACCGCCCCGGGGCCGTCGGCACGATGGCGGTGCCGGGGGCACCGGTCGGAGGCCGCGGGGGATGGTCTCCGGCCGGTCCCGCGCCGTACCGGCCTGGCGTCGGACCGGCCGCGGTGCCCCGTGGAGCCGAGGGTCATCCGGCCTCCCGATGGGTGGAACTGACGGGCACTCACGTCACCCGCCATGCCGGCACCGCCCCGGCCGTCCTGCTCCTTGCGGATGCCGTCGCGCACACCGCCGACCCCCTCCGGCAGGGCCCGCACCTCCACGGTCGGGTGTCGGCCCGGCTCGACCTCCGGCCCCGTCGGCGAGGACCCCGCCGCCCCGGCCACGCGACCGGGTCAACGAGGGGTGCGGATCCGGGGGACCCGACCTACGGTGAGGATCGGGACACCGGGCGGCCGTACGCCGCCGACGGTGATCCCCCCGCCACAGGCGATGGACCGATCGCCGGGCGCCCGCACCACGCGTGGCAGGCCCCGTACGGAATCGCCGAATCCGGTCAATCGGAAACCAGACACTCGTCGCCACGACGAGTGGGAGGCATCATGAGAAAGCTCCCGGTCGCACTGGCTCTGATCCCCGCCGCCGCGCTGATCACGTCGTGCTCCGACAACGGGGGAGCGGCGTCCGGCGGCGGCACCGCCGCGCAGAAGCCCGCCGTCGTCACCGCCGAGCCCGTGCAGTCCCAAGCTCCCCAGTCCCAGACCGCCCAGACGCCGCAGACGCAGGTGAAGGTGGTGGCGGACGGGCTGGGAGACCCGTTCGAGCTCGCCTACGCCCCCGACGGCCGGCTCTGGGTCAGCGAGAAGTCCGGACTCAAGATCACCCGGGTCGACCCGCAGAGCGGCGCCAAGAGCACCGCCCTCGACCTCACGGGAAAGGCCTTCCACAGTCAGGACGGGCAGGACGGGGTGCTGGGCTTCGCGCTGCACCCGGACTTCGGCAAGGACAAGGGCAGCGACTACGTCTACCTCGCCTACACCTACAAGAACGGCAACGACTCGGCCACGAAGATCGTCCGCTACACCGCGAAGGACGGCCTCCTCTCCGACGAGCAGCCTGTCCTGACGGGGCTGCCGGGGCACAACCAGCACCAGTCGGCCCGGATCCGGTACGGACAGGACGGCAAGCTCTACTACTCGATCGGCGACCAGGGCCACAACTACATGGCCGACTACTGTCTGCCGAACCACGCGCAGGACCTGCCGACCGCCGCCCAGGTCGCCGCGTCGGACTGGTCGCTGTACCAGGGCAAGGTGCTCCGCATCAACCCGGACGGCTCCGTCCCCGACGACAACCCCGAGCTGAACGGAGCCCGCAGCCACATCTACGCCTACGGCATGCGCAACCCGGACGGCATGGACTTCGGCGGCAAGGACCTCTACACGGCCGAGAACGGCCCGCTCACCGACGACGAGTTCAACCACATCACGAAGGGCGGCAACTACGGCTGGCCCAACGTCGCCGGGTGGAAGGACGACAAGGCGTACGTCTACTCCGACTGGTCGCAGGCCAAGGGCGGTTGCGAGAAGCTCACCTACAACCCGGACCCGAACACGCCGCCGGCCGAGGTGCCGACGACGAAGGAGTCGGACTTCACCAAGGACATGGTCTCCCCGCTCAGTACGTACGGGACGACCGTCGAGAGCGGACACGACTTCGGCACCACGCCGGTCTGCCCCGACGCGGCGTCCGCCTACATGTGCTGGCCGACCATGGCGCCCGGCAGCCTCAAGGTGTACGGGGACGACGTCCTCGTCACCTCGCTGAAGAACGGCACCGTCTTCCGGCTCTCCAAGGACGGCAAGAAGTACGAGGAGCTCTACCGGACCGTCAACCGCTACCGCGACGTCGCCCTCAGCCCGGACGGCAAGACGCTGTACATCGCCACCGACAGCGAAGGCCAGCACATGGTCCGCGGCGACGGCGGTACCCCGACCACCCACCTGGCGAACCCGGGGGCGATCCTCGCCGTCCCCTACGACCGGAACAAGACGCAGTGAAGCCCCGACACGGAGGTGAGACAGTCATGACCCGTCACGACGAACAGCCCAGGCGCGCCCGGCAGTCCCGGGAGCGCACCACCGACCGGCCGAACACCCCGCCGGAAGCCGCCCGTTGGCGCAAGCCCGGCTACCAGGTGGTGGAGGCGTCACTGGAGGTCTCGGCGTACTACCTCGCCAAGCGGTAGCGGCCCCCGGACCGCACCGCACCGGTAGGACCACCACTCGAAGAGGGAGGAAGCGCTGTGCGACTGCACGTACTCGGTACGGCAGCCGGCGGCGGCGTCCCGCAGTGGAACTGTGCGTGCCCCGGCTGTGCCGGGGCACGCGCGGTTCCGTCGCGCCGACGGCTGCACGCGTCCGTCGCCGTGGAGACCGAGCCCGGCCGGGTGTACCTCGTGAACGCCACACCGGACATCGCCGAACAGATCGAACGCTGCCCCTGGCTGCGCCCCGACGGCCGGCGCACCCGGCTGTCCGGCGTGATCCTCACGGACGCCGAACTCGACCACACGCTCGGCCTGGCGCGGCTGCGCGAGGCCGACGAACTGGAGGTCATGGCGACCGACGCGGTACGGGACGCCGTGCACAAGGGGCTCGGTCTCGGCGAGGTCCTCGCGCCCTACACCCGCCTGCGCTGGCGGGACTTCGACGGCGTCGAGCTCGAACCGCTCTCCGGCAAGCGCCCCCGCTACGCCCGGGACGCCTGCGACGGGGACTGGGTGAGCGCCCTGCGGGTGGGCGGACTGCTCTACGCGCCGTCGACCGGCGTCTGGACCGACGGGTTCGGCGAGGACGCCGACCTGATTCTGGTCGACGGCACCTTCTGGGACGACGAGGAGCCCCGCACCGCCGGGTTCTCCACGAAGTCCGCCACGGGGATGGGCCACCTGCCCGTGCTCGCCACCCGCGACCGGCTCGCCGCCCTGTCCGCCCGGTGCCTCTACACCCATCTGAACAACACCAACCCGCTCGTCGACCCGGACTCCCCCCTCCACGCGGAGCTGGCGGACCGGGGCCTCGGGGTGGCCGCGGAAGGAGCGGTCCTCACATGGTGACGACCTTCGAGAGCGAGCTCAGGGCCGTGCCCGAGCGCCGCTACCACCACCGGCACCCCTTCAACCTGAGGATGCACCAGGGGCTCCTGCTGCCGGAGGAGCTGCGCACCTGGATCCTCAACCGGTTCCACTACCAGCGGCACATCCCGGTCAAGGACGCGCTGATCCTCGCCAAGCTGGAGGACCCCGCCCTGCGCCGGCTGTGGATCCGCCGGATCACCGACCACGACGGCGGCGACGGCGACGAGGGCGGCATCGAGCGCTGGCTGCGGCTCGGCGAGGCGGCCGGGCTCGACCGCTCCGACCTGCTCTCGGGCCGCGGGGTGCTGCCCGGAGTGCGGCTCGCCGTCGACGGCTACGTCAACCTCTGCCGCCACGGCACGCCCCTGGAAGCCGTGGCCGCCTCGCTGACCGAACTGTTCGCGCCGGACCTGATGGCCACCCGGATCGCCGCCTTCGAGCGCCACTACACCTGGATCGAGCCCGTGGGCCTCGCCTACTTCAGGACCCGCGTCGGCCAGGGCCGCCGCGACAGCGACGAGGCGCTGTCCCTCGTGCTGTCCTGGGCGCGCACCCGTGCCGAGCAGGAGGCCGCCATCGCGGCGCTCTCCTACAAGTGCGAGCTGCTGTGGACCCTCCTCGACGCCGTCGAACGGGCCCCGGCGTGACCTGGCGACCGGCCCTGAGCGGGTACGCGCGGCTGCGCCACTGCCCGGTGCGGAACAGCACGCTGCTGGTCGTCCCGGAGCGCATCGTCGTCCTCAGCGCCGAGGCGGCCGCGATCGTCGGACTGTGCGACGGCACCCGGACCGTACCGGAGATCACCACCGAGTTCCCGGCCGAGGGGGCCGACGACGTCGTGGACTTCCTGGACGACCTGAAGGAGCGGGGATGGCTGCGGTGAACCCGCCCTGGGCCATGCTGGCCGAACTCACCCACGGCTGCCCCCTGCGCTGCCCTTACTGCTCCAACCCGCTCGAACTCACCGCCCGTCAAGCGGAACTGACGACCAGTCAATGGCTGGACGTGCTGACGCAGGCCGGTGAGCTCGGGGTCGCGCACGTCCACCTGTCGGGAGGTGAACCGCTGTTGCGGCGCGACCTGACCGAGATCGTCGCGGGGGCCGCCCGCGCCGGGATCTACGCCCAGCTCGTCACCAGCGGACTCGGCCTGACCCGGGAGCGGCTGGCCGCTCTGACCGCGGCCGGACTGCCCAGCGTCCAGCTCTCCGTCCAGGGCGCCGACGCCGCCTCCTCCGAGCTGATCGCCGGACGGCGGTCGTTCGCGGCGAAGGAGCGGGCCGCCGCGCTGGTCCGCGAGGCCGGACTGCCACTGGGCCTCAACGTCGTCCTGCACCGCCTGAACCTCGACGACATCGACGCGATCGTGGACCTCGGCATCGCCTGGGGCGCGGTGCGCATCGAACTCGCCAACACGCAGTTCTACGGGTGGGGGCTGGCCAACCGGGCCGCCCTCATGCCCACCCGGGACCAGCTCACCCGGGCCCGGGAGGCGGTCGAGCGCCGACGGCGACGGACCGGCGTCGAACTCGTCTGGGTCGTCCCCGACTACTTCGACGGCGTCGCCAAACCCTGCATGGGCGGCTGGGGCGCGGTCTCCCTGACCGTCGCCCCCGACGGACGGGTCCTGCCCTGCCCCGCCGCCTACGACCTCCCACTGGACCTGCCGAACGTCCGCGACCACGGCCTCGCCTGGATCTGGTCCGAGTCGTCGGCCTTCCGGGCCTACCGCGGCACCGACCGGCTGCCCGAGCCCTGCGCCTCCTGCGCCCTCCGGGAGGTCGACTTCGGCGGCTGCCGCTGCCAGGCCTTCGCCCTCACCGGCGACCCGGGGCGGACCGATCCCGCGTGCGCGCTGTCTCCTGACCACGGCCTGATCGCGGAGCTCGCCGCCCGGCAGGGCGGGGAACTCGTCTACCGGGATCCGGCCGGCCGCTGAGGCTCCGCTCCGCGGGCCGGCGTCCCGGGGCCGGCCTGCCCGTCGCCCGGCCGGTGTTCAGGCGGTGCCCGCGTGGTCCTGTGCGGCGCCGAGCAGGTGCCGGACGGCGTGCCGGGCGTGGTCCAGCGGCTCGCGGCCGCGCCGGACGGAGGCGAGCAGCACGGCGCCCTCCAGCAGGGCGAGCACCTGCCCGGCGGCGGTCCCGGCCCGCCCCGGGTCGAGGCCCTCGCCCTCCGGCCGGCCGGCCAGGACCTGCTGCCAGCCCGCGTACAGCTCGGCGCAGAGCGTCCGCAGGGCCTCGGTGGTGCCGGCCACCTCCAGGGCGACGGTGGCGATCGGGCAGCCGCTGGTGTACTCCGACGGGCTCTCGCGCCCTTGTCAGAAGCGGAGTTGGGGCGGGTAGCCGGTCCAGTGCAGCTCCTCCGGCAGATGTCCCTGGTCGTTCAGCAGGAGGACGGCGGGCGGCCGGCCGGGCGTGTAGCGCAGGACGGTCAGCGCCGCGTTGGCGGCGTTGACGCCGAGCCAGCGCCAGGTCGGGGCGTCCAGGGCGTGCCGGACCAGCCAGCCGACCAGGAAGGCGTGGGTGACCACCAGTTCGTGCCGCACCTCGCCGCCCGGCACCGGCCCGGTGAACCGCTCGACGGCCCGTCGCGCCAGCGCGGCCCCGGTCCGCCGTTCCTCCGCCGTGGTGCCGGAGAGGTGGTCCAGCAGGAACCGGGCGCTGTCCTCGGGGAGTTCGGCGGGCGCGGGCACGTACGGCACGAAGTCCCCGGCCTCCTCGCGGCATTCCGGCCGGACCGCGGTCAGCTGCTCCGCGACCAGCCGCGCGGTCTCGGCGGCCCGGGGCAGCGGGCCGTGGTGCAGGGCCGAGACCGGGCGGCCGGCCAGGCGGCGGCCCAGCAGGACGGCCTGCCGGCGCCCGGTCTCGGTGAGTCCGCTGCCGTCGCCCTCGGAGGCGGCCTCACCGTGGCGGGCCAGGTACAGGTAGCGGGTGGCGCGTTCGGTCATGCTCCGGGGCTCCTTGCGACGAGGGAGGATCACTCGTCCCGGAGTGACACCCCGCGGGCCGCGTCCGGTTCCGGGGCTCAGCCCGCCGCGTGGGCCTCGTCCAGCAGCGCCAGCTCCTGTGCCGACAGCCGTAGCGCCCCGGCGGCGATGTTGTCCTCCAGGTGCGCCACGTCGCCGGTGCCCGGGATGGCCAGCACGTGCGGGCCGCGCTGCAGCGTCCAGGCCAGCCGCACCTGGGCGGTGCTCACCCCGCGGGCCCGGGCCACCGATCGGACCTGGGCGGGCTCGGCCCCGCCGGCGCCGTCCTGCCGTCCGGCTCCGGCGATGGCGTAGAAGGGGACGAAGGCGATGCCCTGCTCCCCGCAGATCCGCAGCAGCTCGTCCTGCGCCGGGGTGGCGCCGATGCCGTACGGGTTCTGGACGCAGACCACCGGTGCGATGGTCTGCGCCTCGGCGAGCTGGTGCGGGTGGACGTTGGACAGGCCCAGCTGCCGGATCAGCCCGGCCCGGCGCAACTCGGCCAGCGCGCCGAAGCGTTCGGCGACCGAGTCGGTGCCGAGGACGCGCAGGTTCACCAGGTCGAGGTGGTCGCGGCCGAGCTGGCGCAGGTTCTGCTCGACCTGGGCGCGCAGCCGCTCGGGGGTGCGGGCGTGCTCGACCCACTCGCCGTCGGGGCCGCGGCCCGGGCCGACCTTGGTGGCGATCACCAGGTCGTCGGCGTACGGCGCGAGCGCCCGGTTGATCAGCTCGTTGGCGGAGCGCAGCGGGGAGAAGTAGAACGCCGCGGTGTCGATGTGGTTGACGCCGAGTTCGACCGCGCGGCGCAGCACCCGCAGGGCCTGTTCGCGGTCGCGCGGGACGGCGTCCGGGACGAGTGCCGGGCCGGTCTGCGGCAGGCGCATCGTGCCGAAGCCGATCCGGTGCACGGTGCGGTCGCCGAGCGTCCAGGTGCCGGAGGCGGCGGCGGTCACGGTGGTGCGTGGGGGAGTGTTCTCCGCGGTGTTCGAAGTCATGCTGGTCATGATCGTCACTGCACCGGCCTGACCGCCAATGATTCGAACACATCTGAATGCGTGGGGCGGGGGTACGGTGGCCGGCCTCGGGACCGCCGGTTAGGCTGCCCGGCGTGGAGAAGGAGAGCGGCGCGGCGGGCGCCGGGCCGGGGGACGACCGGGCCGCGGCGCAGTGGCTCCGCGAGCACTTCGGGCTGGTCCCGGAACCGCAGGGCTCGGTGACCGCCTTCGACGGACGCCTCGTCATCGACCTGGACACCCGGATCGTCACCCTGGACGGCCGCGAGGCGCAGCTCACCCGCTCCGACGTCCGGCTGCTGCGGGGCCTGGTCGAGCTGGGCGAGGGCGTGCACGAGTCGTCCTCGATCATGTGGGAGATCTACAACGCGCCGTTCAATCCCCATGAGTTGAGGTACCTGATGGCGGTGCTGAGGATCAAGCTCGGCGAGCCCTCCTGGATCGTGCGGACCGAGGAGGGGTACGGCCTGCGGCCCCCGGAGCCGCCGCGGCCGCCCGCTCCCGCCGGGCACTGAACCACCGGAAGCCGGTCCGGGCCGTCCGCAGCGGCGCACGGCGCCGACCGGCCCCGGGGAGACCTCCGGCGCCCGGGCGCTCCGGAGCCGCATACTGACGGCATGACAGGTGGAGACGGCGGCCGGGCCCCGGGCCGGCGCGAGGTGCTGCGGGCGGGTGCGGCGGCGCTGGCACTGGGTGCGGCGGGGTGCACCGGCGGGAGCGGGCCGAGGGCGGCGGCCACCGGCCCGTCCGTCACTCCCGGCGGAACAGCGACACCGACGCCCGCACCGGAACCGACGCGGACACCGACACCGGCTCCCACGGCGACCCCGCTGCCCCGGCCGCCCCTCTGGCAGCCCGGCCCCGGTGAGATCCGGCCCGACGTCAAGCTCCGCGCCGTCGAGCTGGTCGCCGCGCTCGGCGCGTGGCCGCCCGGCGGGCAGGGCATGGAGGCGGCCCGTACCCGGGTGGCGGCGCTCGGCCTGCCGCCCGCGCTGGCCGACCGAGCGGGCCCGCTGGCCCCGGCGTCGGCCGAGGCGAGCCTGGAGGTGATCGTCGCCCAGTACGGGGGCATCCTCGACGACTCGGCGAGCGTGCTGGTGGTCTGCCGTCAGTGGACCCGGGGGCCGGACGGCTCGGTGGTCGAGGGCGGCACCACGGTGGACGTCCGGCTCACCGCGGCCGAGCCGCGCTGGAACGTCACCGAGCTGCGTCCGGGCGTCGCGGGCCCGGCGGCCGAGGCCCCGCCGGCCGCGGTGGCCCGGGTGCTGGCCGAGCCGCGGATCGAGCTGCCGCCCGAGGCCGCCGCCGACCTGCGCGGCGGCACCGTCCACGACAGCGTGCTGGAGGCGATGCTGCGACTGGCCGGCCCGTACACGCTCTCGGTGAGCGTGGTGCGGACCGGCCACCCGTTGGACGTCTTCGGGACGACCCGGCCCAGCGACCATCCGCTGGGCCGGGCCTTCGACGTCTGGCGGATCGACGGCCTGGCGGTGGTCGACCCGGGTACGTCCCGGCAGCTGGTCGAGTCCTTCATGCGGGACGCGGCCGCCGCCGGTTCGTACAACGTGGGGGGTCCGGTGGCGATCCCGGGCGTCGGCAACCGGTTCTTCACCGACGACACCCACCACGACCACTGCCACGTGGGGTTCGACCACTGACGGGCGGACGTCAGTTGACGTTGACGCCGCTCCAGGACGCCGCGACCGCGTTGTACTCGGTGCTGCCGGCGCCGTACAGGTCGCGGGCCGCGTTCAGGGAGGCGGCGCGGGCGCCCTTGTAGTTGGTGGTGGAGGTCATGTAGACGGTCAGCGCCCGGTACCAGATCTTGGCGACCTTGTCGCGGCCGATGCCCGCCACCGTGGAGCTGTTGCAGGTCGGGCTGTTGTAGGTGACGCCGTTGACGGTCTTGCTGCCGCTGCCCTCGCTGGCCAGGTAGAACCAGTGGTTGCCGACGCCCGAGGAGTAGTGCACGTCGAGCTTGCCGACGCCGCTGCTCCAGCAGTCGGCCGAGCTGCCGTCCAGCGAGGGCTTGTCGAAGCGGCGCAGCCACGGCGGGGTGGACTGGTCGCTGAACAGGTAGTCGCCGGTGTCGACGCTGTTGTTGGCGTAGAACTCGACCATGGTGCCGAAGATGTCGCTGGTGGACTCGTTGAGGCCGCCGGACTCGCCGCTGTAGCGCAGGTTGGCGGTGGCGCTGGTGACGCCGTGGGTCATCTCGTGGCCCATGGTGTCGAGGTCGACCTGCTCCGGGTCGGTGGTGCCGTCGCCGTCGCCGGTCATCATGCAGAAGCAGGAGTCGGACCACTGGGCGTTGTCCCACTTGGTGCCGACGTGGACGAAGACGGTGGCGCCCTTGCCGTCGTTCTTGATGCCGTTGCGGCCGTGGACGTTCTTGTAGTAGTCGTACGTCCAGGCGGTGTTGGCGTGGGCGTCGACGGCGGCGGTGGAGCGGTCGGTGGAGAACTTCTTCCCGTCGCCCCAGACGTTGGTGGCGCTGGAGAACGCGGTGCCGGAGGACGCCTTGAGCGAGCTCGCCGAGAGGTTGTTGGCGTCCTTGGTGACGTGGCCGCGGACCGGGTCGGTCAGGGTGTAGCCGCCGCCGGTCCTGGCGGTGGTGTCGATGGTGATCCGGCCGGTGTACTCGGAGTTGCCGGTGCCGGCCGCCTGGTGCTCGGCGTCGTAGGACTCGATCTGCTCGCCGGTGGTGGCGTCGGTGACGACGACCTTGCCGGCCGGCTCGCCGTGCTCGCCGGTGCCCTCCACGGTGGTGCGCCAGGCCAGCCGGGGCGTGCCGTCGGCGGCCCAGACGACCAGCTCGGGGCTGCTGACGGCGTCCTTGACGCCGGGGGCGGCGGCCAGGGCGCCGGCCGCTCCGGACTGCCCGCTCACCTTGGGGACGGTCGACTTCACGGTGGCGTCGTGGGCGGCCGCGCGGGAGGAGTCCTTGAGCCTGCCCTTGGCGTCCTGGTGGACGACGAGGTCGCCGCCGACCACCGGCAGGCCCTGGAAGGTGCGGTCGAAGCGGACGTGCGAGGCGCCGTCGGCGTCCAGCACGACGTCCTTGAGGACGAGGTCCTGGCCGGCGCCGAAGCCGAACACCCCGGCGTTGCGGGCGACGTTGGCGCGGGCCTGGGATATCGCGGCGTCGCGCGAGCCGGTGGCGGCGGACGCCGTGGCGGCCGGGACGGTGGCGCCGGCGAGGGCGGCGACGACCGCGACGGCTCCGGCCACGCGGGCACGGCGGGAGGAGGGCGTGGGGGTCACTCTGACTCCAGTGGGGTCGCTGTGCAGGGAAAGGAGCTGCGACCGAGATTGACGGGGGTCAGTCAGATTCAGCTAGGGGAAAGGTCATAACTTTGCCAAGTCGTGTCCTTGGTCGATAAAAAATGATCGAAAGTTAACAAGGGCTCTACAGTGCCGTCGTGACGATCGACTACCTGTGGCGCGGCCCGCTGACCGACCCCGAACTCGACGCCCTGCACACCGAGGGCTTCGGCGCCCCCGCCGGCCTCGCAGGCGCCCCCGCCGACCTCACCGGCCACCCCGCCACCGACACCCCGGCGGAGTCCGGCGGTCGGCTCGCCCGGCTGGAACGCCACAGCCTCGGCTGGGTCACCGCCCGCCGTCCGGCCGGCGGCGCCCTGGTCGGCTTCGTCAACCTCGCCTGGGACGGCGGCGCCCACGCCTTCCTGCTGGACACCGTGGTGGCCCGGGACGCCCGGCGGCAGGGCATCGCCACCCGGCTGGTCGCCGAGGCCGCCGACGGCGCCCGCGCGGCCGGCTGCGCCTGGCTGCACGTCGACTTCGAGCCGCACCTGCGCCCCTTCTACCGCGACGCCTGCGGCCTGCGCCCCACCGACGCCGGCCTGTTGGCCCTCTGAGGCCCCAACTCGCCCCGTCCGGCCGGTCGCTGGGGCGTCCACCCCTCGGACGCCCGGCCCCGCCCCCGGTCGACGGTTGTACTCTGCACGCGGACGGACGGCGCCGGCCCGTCCGGTGCGGCGCCCCGCCCGCACCCTGCCCGGCGCCGCGATCGGAGTCCCATGAACTCATCCGCCCCCGACTTCGACGGTCCGCTGCTGCGCACCCGGGACGTGGACGTCGTGCGCGACGGCCGGCACCTGCTGCGCGGGATCACCCTGGAGATCCGGCCCGGCGAGCACTGGGCGCTGCTCGGCCCCAACGGGGCGGGCAAGTCCACCCTGCTCGCCCTGCTCGGCGCGGTCTCCCACCCCACCCGGGGCGAGGTGGACGTGCTCGGCCGCCGGCTCGGCCGGGTCGACATCCGCGAGCTGCGCGCCCACCTCGGGCACGTCAACCCGCGCCATCCGCTGCGCTCCCCGCTGAGCGTGCGCGAGGTGGTGCTCACCGGGCACACCAACACGATCGAGCCGGAGTTCCACCGCAAGCCGGCCCCGGAGGCGCTGGAGCGGGCCGAGCGGCTGATCGACACGCTGGGCATGCGTGCGATGGCCGGGGCCGCCTGGACCACGCTGTCCCAGGGTGAGCGCGGCCGGGCCCTGATCGCCCGCGCGCTGATGCCCAGCCCCCGGCTGCTGCTGCTCGACGAGCCCGCCACCGGGCTCGACCTGACCGCCCGCGAGCTGCTGCTGGACAGCCTGGACCTGCTGCGCCACCAGCACCCGGAGCTGGCCAGCGTGCTGGTCACCCACCATCTGGAGGAGCTGCCGGAGAGCACCACCCACGCCCTGCTGCTGCGCGGTGGTGAGTGCGTGGCGGCCGGGCCGGTGGACGAGGTGATGACGACGGAGCTGATCAGCGCGACGTTCGGCCACCCGATCCGGATCAGCCGTCACGAGGGGCGCTGGACGGCCCGGGCCGCGGCCCGCCGGACACCGGGGAGGTAACGGTTCGGGGGGTGGGTGTAGACGTCAACACATGTTTACGTAAGGTATGCCTTAGCTAATGATGGTCTGCTGGTCCCCGGCGGGCCGCGCTTCCTTGGCACACCCATGCCCCTTTCCGTTGGAGCCCGCATGTCCGCCCGTCGCCGTTCCACCGCAGCCGCGCTGCTCACCCTCGCCGTGGCGACCGCAACCCTGGCCGGCTGCGCGTCCAAGAAGGACGACAAGGCGGCCGCCTCCGACGCGGTCAAGGTGAACGCGAGCGACAGCGCCTGCGAGGTCTCCAAGACCACCTTCCCGGCCGGCCACGTCGTGCTGGACATCAGCAACAAGGGCTCCAAGACCACCGAGGTCTACGTCTACGGCGACGGCGACAAGATCGTCACCGAGCGCGAGAACATCGGCCCCGGCACCAAGGCCAGCATCAACGCCGAGATCAAGGCGGGCTCGTACGAGATCGCCTGCAAGCCCGGCATGGTCGGCAACGGCATCCGCCAGAAGATCACCGTCACCGGCGAGGGCGGCAGCGCCGCGCCGACCGACCCGCGCCTGGCCGCCGCCGTCGCCGCCTACCGCACGTACGCCCAGGAGCAGGCCGACGCGACCATCCCGGCGGTCGAGGCCTTCGCCGCCGCGATCAAGTCCGGCGACCTGGAGAAGGCCAAGTCGCTGTACGCGCCCTCGCGCACCGGCTGGGAGCGCACCGAGCCGGTCGCCGAGAGCTTCGGCGACGTCGACCCGAAGACCGACACCCGCGAGGACAAGCTGGAGCAGGGCCAGGAGTGGACCGGCTGGCACAAGCTGGAGAAGTCGCTCTGGGCCGACGCGAAGATCGGCGACGACGAGAAGACGCTCGCCGACCGGCTGGTGGCCGACCTCAAGGACTGGCAGAAGAAGATCCCCGAGGCCGAGATCACCGCGACCAGCATGGCCAACGGCGCCAAGGAGCTGCTGGACGAGGTCGCCACCAACAAGATCACCGGTGAGGAGGACCGCTACAGCCACACCGACCTGGCCGACTTCCAGGCCAACGTCGAGGGCGCGCAGAAGGCCTACGAGCTGCTGAAGCCGGTCGCCTCCGAGAAGGACCCGGAGCTGGCGAAGACGCTGGACTCCGAGTTCACCGAGATCAACGCCCTGCTGGCCAAGTACAAGCAGGCCGACGGCACCTTCACCTCCTACGACAAGGTCACCGAGGCCGAGCGCAAGACCTTCTCCGACGCGGTCAACTCGCTGGGCGAGCCGCTGTCGAAGCTGGCAGCCGCCGTGGTCGTCAAGTAACCGGCCCACCCGCACCGCAGTACCCCCACCGACGCCGTGGCGGCCCGTGATCCGGGCCCCACGGCCGCCGTGGGTCAGCGCAGAACCCAGTGGAAAAGAGAAGGGCCCGCCCGCCGATGGACGCGGAGAACGAGCAGCAGAACGGGACGCCGGCCGCCGCCGGCGCCGCCGCGACCAAGGGCGCGGTCAGCCGCCGCGCCGTCATCGGCTGGGCCGGCGCGGGCGTCGCGCTCGGCGCCGCCGCCGTCGGCTCGGTCGCCGCGGCGACCCGGCAGGACGACGCCGTCCCGGTGGCCGCCGCACAGGTCGGCGCCGAGGTGCCGTTCTACGGCGAGCACCAGTCCGGCATCTCCACCCCGGTCCAGGACCGGCTGCACTTCGCCGCCTTCGACGTCTCGGAGAAGGCCACCCGGGAGTCCCTGGTCAAGCTGCTCAAGGAGTGGACCAAGGCGGCCGCGGCGATGACCGGCGGCCGTGAGGTCGGCACCGGCGCGGTGCCCGGCTCGGCGGAGGCGCCGCCGGACGACACCGGCGAGGCCCTCGGCCTGCCGGCCTCCCGGCTCACCCTGACCATCGGCTTCGGCCCGAGCCTGTTCGAGAAGGACGGGGTGGACCGCTTCGGCCTCCAGGCCAAGCGCCCCGAGGCCCTGATCGACCTGCCGAACTTCAAGGGCGACAAGCTCGACCCGGCCCGCAGCGGCGGCGACCTCTGCGTCCAGGCCTGCGCCGACGACCCGCAGGTCGCCGTCCACGCGATCCGCAACCTGGCCCGGATCGGCATGGGCACCGTCAACATCCGCTGGTCGCAGCTCGGCTTCGGCAAGACCTCCTCGACCACCCCGGACGAGCAGACCCCGCGCAACCTGATGGGGTTCAAGGACGGCACCCACAACATCGCGGGCACCGACACCGGGAAGCTGGCCGACCACGTCTGGGCCGCCCCCGGCGACGGCCCGGAGTGGATGACCGGCGGCTCCTACCTGGTCGCCCGGCGGATCCGGATGCACATCGAGACCTGGGACCGCGCCTCGCTCAAGGACCAGGAGGACACCTTCGGCCGCACCAAGGGCGAGGGCGCCCCGTACGGCAAGGGCAAGGAGCACGACGCGCCGGACCTCGCGGCGATGCCCGCGACCTCGCACGTCGCCCTCGCCCACCCGGACGCCAACAGCGGTCTGATGATCCTGCGCCGGGGCTTCTCCTTCACCGACGGCACCGACGGCCTCGGCCGCCTGGACGCCGGGCTGTTCTTCCTCGCCTACCAGCGCGACACCCGCAAGGCGTTCGTCCCGCTCCAGCAGAAGCTCGCCGCGAGCGACAAGCTCAACGAGTACATCCAGCACGTCGGCTCCGCCCACTTCGCCTGCCCGGCGGGCGTGCGCAAGCCGGGGGAGTGGTGGGGCCAGGCCCTGTTCGGCTGACCCTCCGCTTCCCCGGTACCACCTCTACACCCCCCAGGAGCCCGCGTGTTCGGCAACTACCTGATCGGCCTGCGCGAAGGCCTCGAAGCCAGCCTGGTCGTCTGCATCCTGATCGCCTACCTGGTCAAGACCGGCCGCAGGGACAAGCTGCCGCCGGTGTGGATCGGCGTCGGCTCGGCCGTGGCCCTCTCCATGGCCTTCGGCGCCCTGCTGCAGTTCGGCTCCTCGCAGCTCACCTTCGAGGCCCAGGAGGCGCTCGGCGGCACGCTGTCGATCATCTCGGTCGGCCTGGTGACCTGGATGGTCTTCTGGATGCGGCGCACCGCACGGCACCTGAAGACCGAGCTGCACGGCAAGCTGGACGCGGCGATCGCGATGGGCACCACCGCCCTGGTCGTGACCTCGTTCCTGGCGGTCGGCCGCGAGGGCCTGGAGACGTCGCTGTTCATCTGGACGGCCGTGCAGGCCACCGGCGACGGCTGGAACCCGCTGATGGGCGCCGCGCTCGGCCTGCTCACCTCGGTGGTGCTCGGCTGGCTGTTCTACCGGGGCGCACTGAAGATCAACCTGGCCAAGTTCTTCACCTGGACCGGCGCGATGCTGGTCGTGGTCGCGGCCGGCGTCCTCGCCTACGGCGTGCACGACCTCCAGGAGGCCGGATGGCTGCCCGGTCTGCAGAGCGTGGCCTTCGACATCTCCAGCACCATCCCCAAGGACAGCTGGTACGGCACCCTGCTGAAGGGCGTCTTCAACTTCCAGCCGGACCCGACGGTGCTCCAGCTGGTGGTCTGGCTGCTCTACCTGGTGCCCACGCTGGCCGTGTTCTTCAACCTCTTCGGCGGCGGCAGGGCCAAGCCCGCCCAGCGGCCGGCCGTCAAGCCGGCCGACTGATCCGGCCGTTCGACACCCGTACCGCCCCGCCCGGCACCCGCCGGGCGGGGCGGTTTCGTATCAGGGGCGGTTTCCTAGCAGAGGCGCCAATTCCGGCCAGTTCAGGACATAACAAGACAGAAAACCGGCAAAAGTAGTCAGCTCCGGCAAACTGCAGCCCCAGTGGAACCGTTCTGCCACGGCCTTCGTACATAGGGTGACAGCTCCATGCCATTACTCACCCTTGGGGGGACCATGACCGTTCGCAGGCCTGCCAGGTTAGTCGCCGCCGGTGTCGCCGCCCTCGCGGCGACCGTCCTGCTGACCGCGTGCGACGACGTCAAGTACACCGACGACAAGCCGGGGGACGCGAAGGCGGGTTCCGCCGGGGCCACCGTCCCCGGTGACCCGATGGCCGCCCAGGCGGCCGGTTCGCGGTGCAAGAGCGACGACATCACGGCCACCGTGCAGGTCAAGGGCGCGGGCTCGGCCATGCTGACGATCAAGAACAAGAGCGACCACAACTGCACCCTGTACGGCTACCCGGGCTTCGCCGGCCTGAAGGCCGACAACAGCCCGGACGTGCTGACGGCCAACCGCGACGCCCACCCCGGGCCGGCCGTGCTGGTCACCCTGAAACCCGGCAAGTCCGGCTACGCGGGCCTCAAGTGGAGCTCCTGCGACAAGGCGGACACGAGCTGCCACGTGCTCGCCGGCCTCCAGGTCACCTCGCCGGACGAGACCGCGCCGGTCACCGCCGAGGTGCTCGGCACCGACGGCAAGCCGAGCGCGCAGCTGCTGGTCTCGGCCGCCGGGCTGACGACCGGCACCCTGCAGCCGAACAGCGAGAAGGTCCTCTTCAACTGACGTTCTCCGCCTGACGTTCCTCGGCCGGCGTTCTCCGGCCGGCGTCCTGCGACCCGACACGACGGAGCCCCCGGGGCGGTTCGATGAGAACCACCCCGGGGGCTCCGGGTTGCCGTACGGGCCCGCTACTGGCTCTTGATGGAGGTCAGGATGTCCAGCCGCGCCGCGCGGTGGGCCGGCCAGAGGGCGGCCAGCAGGCCGACCACGGCGGCCGCGAGCAGGAAGCCCGCGATCTGCAGCGGCGGCACCACGGTGCTGATGTCCTTGAGGCTGTCCGCCATCGTGCGCACGACCGCCCAGGCGACCAGGACGCCGAGGCCGACACCCACCACCCCGCCGAACAGCGCGATCAGCAGCGACTCCAGCCGGACCATCCGGCGGATGCCGAGCCGGTCCAGGCCGATCGCCCGCAGCATGCCGATCTCCCGGCGGCGCTCGAACACCGACATCGCCATGGTGTTGACCACGCCGAGCACCGCGATGACCACGGACATGCCGAGCAGCCCGTACATCATGTTCAGGATGCTGGTGATCATCTGGCGGTTCTCCGCCTTGATCTCCTTCTGGCCCTTGACCGCGATCAGCGGGTTGCCGCCGGTCGCGTCGCGCAGCGCCTGCTTCAGCTCCTCGGTCGGGCCGTCGGCGCCCTTGACCAGGACCGACTCCGGACCGGAGCCGGGCGCCGCGTGCGGGCCGACCACCGAGTCCGGGGCGACGATGCCGGCCAGCGCGGTGTTGGCCTCCAGGATGCCGCCGACGGTCAGCGAGCCCTTGGCGCCGTCCGGGTAGGTGACGGCGAGGGTGTCGCCGAGCTTGTAGCCGCCGTGCTCGGCGCGGCCCGAACTCACCAGCAGCCTGCCCTGCTTGAGGGCGTCCGCGGAGCCCTCCGTGACCTTGATGGTGGCCAGCTGGTCGATGGTCGAGGCATCCACCGCGGTGATCGCCTCGCTGTCCTCCTGCTGCTCGCCGACCTTGACCCGGACGGTGCGCTCGACGCTCATCGCGGTGACACCGGGCACCTTGGCGATCTGGGCGGCGACCTCGGGGGCGAGCTTCGAGAAGTTCTGCATCGCGACCGTGTAGTCGGCCTTGACGCTGGTCGCGGTGAGCCGGTCCACGGCCTGGTTCACCGAGGCGCCGATCACGGTCAGCGAGGTGATCAGGGTGACGCCGATGGTCAGCGCCGAGGCGGTCGCGGCGGTGCGGCGCGGGTTGCGGACCGCGTTCTCCTGGGCCAGCTTGCCCGGCGTGCCGTACACGGCGCGCAGCAGCGGGGCGAGCAGCGCGATCAGCGGCTTGGACAGCATCGGGGTCAGCACGAACACGCCGATCAGCAGCGCGCCCGCGCCGAGGCCCACCGGCTTGACCTCCTTGGCGGCCACGCCGGCCGCCAGCGCGGCCGCACCGGCGGCGGAGAACAGCAGGCCGATGGTGTTGCGGACCACCAGGCCCTTGTGGGTGGTGGGCTGCTCGACCGAGCTCATCGCGGCCACCGGGGCGATCCGGGAGGCGCGGCGGGCGGGCAGCCAGGCGGCCAGCACCGTCACCAGCACACCGGTGGCGAGCGCGGCGACCACCGTGGTCGGGGAGACGATCAGCGGGCCGTCCGGCAGGTTGGCGTCCATCGGGCCGTTGAGCAGGGCCTTGAGGCCGAGGGCGATCCCGATGCCGGCGAGCAGGCCGGTCACCGAGGCGGTCAGGCCGACCAGCACCGCCTCGATCAGCACCGAGCGGGTGATCTGGCGGCGGGTGGCGCCGACGGCGCGCAGCAGGGCCAGCTCCCTGGTGCGCTGGGCGACCAGCATGGTGAAGGTGTTGGCGATGATGAAGATCCCGACGAACAGCGCGATGCCGGCGAAGCCCAGCAGGGCGGTGCTCAGCACCTGGGTGCCCTGCTTGATCATCCGGTCCTGCTCGTCGGCGAGCTCGCGGCCGGTCCTGGCCTCGATGTTGTCGCCCTGCGGGACGGTCTGCTTGACGGCGGCGAGCAGCGCGGTGTCGTCGGTGCCCGGCTTGGCCTTGACGTCCAGCTCGGCGAAGCGGCCCGGAGCCAGGTAGAGCTGCTGGGCGGTGGCGGTGTCGAAGGCGGCCAGCGAGCCGCCGGCCACCACCCGCGGGTCGTTCGTGGTCACGGTGCCGGTGAGCTTGAGCTGCATCACCGGGCCGTTGACCGCGACCCGGATGGTGTCGCCGACCTTGAAGCCGCCCTTGTCGGCGGTCTTGCGGTCGAGCGCGACCTCGGTGGCGTCCTTCGGGCCGCGGCCCTCGACCAGCGGGTAGCGCGGGTCGGTGCCGTCGGCGCCCGGCACGTAGTTGGTGCCGGTGGTGGAGAAGCCGTTGCCGATCAGCGCGCCCTTCTTGTCGGCGATGCCGGCGAAGCCGCTGACGATGCCGCGGACCTCGGCGGTGCCGGGCAGCGCGGCGACCTTCGTGCGGGTCTCCTCGGTGAGGGTGGGGCTGTCGACGGCCCGGCCGCCCTCGTCGTGGCTGAGGTTGCGGGCCTCGCGGTCGCTGACCGTGACGGCGATGTCGGTGTAGCTCTTGGAGCTCTGGGTCCTGAGGGCGTTGCCGAAGGTGTCGGAGAAGACCAGCGTGCCGGACACGAAGGCGGTGCCGAGCATGACGGCCAGTACCGTCATCAGCAGCCGGCCCTTGTGGGCGAGCACATTGCGCAGTGCGGTGCGGAACATGGGGAGGCGTCAGTCCTGGGGGTACTCGGGGACGGGTGGCGTTTCGGGGGCCAGGGGGCTCAGCTGGTGCGGCCCTTGGCGTCGAAGCGGCGCATGCGGTCCAGGACGGTGTCGGCGGTGGGCTGGTGGAGTTCGTCGACGATGCGGCCGTCGG
>NZ_JBSFWR010000059.1:0-50821 GCF_053594915.1 Kitasatospora sp. NPDC002543
CCAGCGCCTCCTGGGTGCCCGGCTCGACGTGCGCCCAGGTGGTCGCGCCGTCGTCCACCAGGTAGAGCGCGTGCTCGACGTGCCCGTTCGGGGCGCCGGGACCGGCGGCGCTACGGCTTGATGCGGACCACCTGCGGGTCGTGGTCGCTGGCCTGCTGGGCGAACTCGGCGTTGATGTGCACCACGTCGTACTTGGCGTAGCCGACCTCGGGGCTGACCAGGATGTGGTCCAGCACCTGGGAGTTGCCCTGGTAGACGTACGAGTACTGCTCGGTCTCCGGCAGCTCGTTCACCAGGTCGCGCAGCACGCCGTCCTTGGTGAGCGCGGCCAGCGCGGGCGAGAACTGGTAGTCGTTGAAGTCGCCGAGGGAGACGACCTTGGCCTCCTTGTCGGCGGCCAGCAGCTGGGCGACGAAGCCCTGCTCGACGGTGGCCTGCTTGATCCGCTGCACCTCGGAGCCGCGGGTCGGCTGCTGGAAGCGGCTGTCGATGCCCTGGTCGCCGCCCTTGCTGTTGAAGTGGTTGGCGATGACGAAGACCTTCTTGCCGCGGAAGGAGAACTGGCCGACCAGCGGCTTGCGGCTGTTGGTCCAGGCCTCGTCCTCGGGCGCGATCCGGCCGGGCGAGGCGGTCAGCGCGGTGCTCGCGCCGGTGCCGGTCACGCCGACGGCGGTGGTGGCGGTGCCGCCGGGGATGTCGGTGAAGGACACCCGCTGCGGGTTGAACAGGAAGACCTGGCGGATGTTGCCGCCGGGCTCGCCGCCGTCCTTGCCGTCCTGCGGGTCGACCGAGCGCCAGTCGTAGGCCGGGCCGCCGGCCGCCTTGATCGCGGCGACGAACTTGGCGACGGTCTGGCTCGCGTCCACCGTGCCGTCGTTCTTGCTGCCGTTGTTGTCCTGGATCTCCTCCAGGGCGACGATGTCGGGCGAGCGCAGGTTGGTGACGACGCCCTGGGCCAGCTCGGCGAACTTGGCGTCCGGGTTGCCCGGGGCCAGGTTCTCCACGTTGTAGGTGGCGAGGGTGAGTTCGCGGTCGGTCGCCTGGGCGGTGACCTCGCGCTGGAGGTGGTTGTCCTTCAGCGTGCCCATGGTGCCGGCGACCAGGGTGTAGCCGCCGAAGTTGTTGTAGTCCAGCGGACCGGTGGTGGTGCCGGTCAGCTCGTCGCCGACGTTGGCCACCGGGAAGGGCTGCTGGTTGACCGGCGCCTGCTGCTGGATCATCAGGCGGCCGACGTTGGGCTCGCGGTAGGACTCGTACAGCACGCCGCCGCGCTTGCTGCGCTGGTCCTGGCGGTCGGCGGCGACCCACAGCTCGTTGTACTTGTCGGTCGCCTGGATCACCCGGACGTCCTTGACCTGGACGAGCATGCCCTCCAGGGACTCGTAGAAGTCCAGGGTGTACTTCTCCGGGTTGAGCGCCACGCCGTCGATGGAGCCGTCCGGGCCGGCCGGCGGGGCGTAGGTGCCGGGGATGTTGCGGGTGTCCACGACGACCGGGGCGGGCAGCGGGTTTCCGGCCGACAGGACGGTGACGCCCGGGGCGGAGATCTCGGTGAGGGACTGCGAGCCGCCGCCGAGGTTCGGGTAGTACTCGGTGACCTTGCCGCTCACCAGCACGGAGTCGCCGACCTTGACGGTCGGGTTGCCGCCGGTGAAGACGAAGACGCCCTCGCTGGTGGCCGGGTCGGCGTCCGGGTTCGGGTCCTGGAGCCAGAAGCCCTTGGAACTGCCGTACGCGCGCACGCCGGTGACGATGCCGGGCACGCCGGTGACGGCCTTGCCGGCCTGCGGGGATATCCGGGTGGAGCCCTGGATGTCGTGGATCCGCAGCACCCCGGCCTCGGTCGGGGCCGGGGTGGCGGCGGCCGCGGCGTTCGCCACCGGCAGCGGGACGAGCACCAGCGAGGCGGCCAGCGAGGCCGGGATCAGGGCGGCGCGCAGCAGGGCTCTGCGGGGGCGGGGAGCGGGGGCGGTGGTCACCGGGGCAGGACTCCTAGCTCCGTCGTGCGGCACTGGTGTGGCACGGCGGTCCGGGCGGAGGCGCGCTTCGAGCGCGGCTACTCGCGTAGAGAAGAAGCGGAGGACGGGCTCCCGCCCCCCGCGGCGCCCCTAAGATACGCGCGTAGAAAATCCCCCGACAAGACCCTGGCGGTGAACTGTCGGTTCCCGGGAGGTGACGTGACGCCGGGTCAGTCCCGGCTTCTCACAGCCCGCTCCCAGCTGGCTCCCAGGAAGCCTCGATCCGCTCCACGATCAGCTCGCACAGCTCGTGGGTGCGCAGCGCGTCGTGGGCGTCCAGGGTGCGCCCGGCGCGGACGGCCGTCAGGAAGGCGAGCACGCACTGCTCGATGCCGCGCTGGCGGGCCACCGGCACCCAGTCGCCGCGGCGGCGGACGGTGGGCTGGCCGCGGTGGTCGATCACCTCGGCCAGGTTGTGCACCTCGCGCTTGGAGTCCCCGCCGGAGACCTCCAGCACCTCCTCCGTCGAACCGGACACCCGGTTCATGATGCCGAGCGCGGTGAACCCCTCCCCGCCGAGGGTGAGCACCACGTGCTCGACCAGCCCGTCCCGGGTGCGGGCCCGGACGTCCACGTGCTCGATCTCGCCGGGGGCCAGGAAGCGCAGCACGTCCACAACGTGGATGAAGTCGTCGTACACCAGGGTGCGGGCGGCCTCGGCCAGGCCCTCGCGGTTCTTCTGGAGCACGATCAGGTCGCGCGGGCGCTCCTTGGCCTGGGCGTAGCCGGGGGCGTGGCGGCGGTTGAAGCCGACCATCAGCGAGCGGCCGGTGCGGTCGGCGAGGCCGACCAGCCGGCGGGCGCCGTCCAGGGTGTAGTCGAGCGGCTTGTCGACGTAGACGTCCACCCCGGCGGTGAGCAGCTGCTCGACGATCGGGACGTGCTGGTCGGTGGCGGCGTGCACGAAGGCGGCGCGGATGCCGCTGCCGATCAGCGCGCCGAGGTCGGTGAAGCGGTGCTCGGGGGCGATCCGGTGGGCCTCGCCGATCCGGTCGAGCTTGGCCGCGTCCCGGGTCATCAGCCGCAGGTCGAGCCCGGGCAGCGCGGTGAGCACCGGCAGGTAGGCCTTCTGCGCGATGTCGCCGAGGCCGATCACCCCGACCGGGAGCGGGGTCTCGGGGGCGGCGGTCGAACTCATGGGGACTCCTGGTGGTGCGTGATCGTCGGCCGCCCCCACCCTATGTGCCGCGCGCCGGGGCCGTACGGCCGGTCGGGGCCCGGGCGGCCCGGCTCCTCGGGTGCGCGGGGCCGGGGCGCGGCCGGGGCCGGGGCCGGGGTGTCAGGCCGTGAGGAAGGCCGCGCCGGACGCGAGGAGCGGGGGCAGGGGGGCGGCGGCCGGGTGCCACGGGGCCTCGTACTCCCAGCAGATCCAGGCCTCGGGCGGCAGCAGGCGCAGGCAGTCGGCGATCGGCAGGACGCCGGCGCCCAGCGGGAGCGGGGTGCGGTCGTGCGGCCCGGCGATGTCCTTGACCTGGACGTGGCCGAGGTACGGGGCGAGCGCGGCGTGGCTCTCGGCCGGCGTCTCCCCGGCGAGGTGGGTGTGCATCAGGTCCCACAGGGCCCCGACGGCCGGGTGGGCGACCCGGGCCAGCAGGGCGGCCACCGCTCGTCCGCCCCGGTGGGAGTCGTGGGTCTCGACCAGGATCCGCACGCCGAGCGCTCCCGCCTCCTCCGCGACCGCCGCGAGCCGCCGGACGGCCCGGTCGTCGGCCGCCGGACGGGGGCCGTCGCCGCCGCGCGGGAAGACCCGGACGGCGGCCGCGCCAAGGCCGGCGGCGAGCCGCAGGTGGTCGCGGAGCGCGTCGGTCACCGGGCCGTCGGGCCCGGGGGCGGCGACGCCGACGTAGGAGGCGAGGGCGAGCGGGGTGAGGCCGTGGGCCCGCAGGGTGCGGACCGCGGCGCGGCGTTGCGGCCCCGTCATCGCGGGGTGGACCGGCTCGCCTTCGGCGCAGCGCAGTTCGAGCCCGTCCCAGCCGTGGTCGGCGGCGAGCCGGGCGGCCTCGGCCAGCGGGAGCCCGGGGACGCCGAGCGTGGAGTAGGCGAGCGGCATGGCGGCCTCCGTGGCTGGTCGGGCGGCCCGGGAGGGCCGGGCCAAGGATATATTCAAGCCGAGACAAAGTCCTGACCGCCCGGGCGCCGGCCCGGTCCGAGGAGCACGTGATGCCCACGAGCCGCACCCCCGCCACCGCGACGACCCAGACCGTCGCGCAGGTGAACCAGACCGTCCTCCTGGAGGTGCTGCGACGGCACGGCACGCTGTCCCGGCAGCGGCTGGCCGCCGAGAGCGGGCTGAGCACCGCGACCGTGCACCGGCTGGTGGAGGTGCTGCGCGCCGAGGGGCTGGTGGAGGTGGAGACGGAGCGGGCGCCGTCCAGCGGCGGCCGGCCCCCGCAGCTGATCCGCTACAACGCCCGCGCGCAGACCGTCCTGGCGATCGCGATGCGCCCGCGGCGGATCGTCGGCGTGGTGGCGGCGCTGGACGGCACGGTGCTGCACGAGGCCGAGCACCACTGGGCGTTCCCCGGCCCGGACCGGCCGCGGGAGATCGCCGCCGGGGACCTGACCGGCCCGCTGCTGGACCTGGTGGACGGCCTGCGGGACTGGGCCGGCCGCCACGCGGGCGCCCCCCGCGCCCTCGTGGCGGGTGTGCCCGGGGTGGTGCGGGACCGGACCGGGCTGGTGGAGTTCGCGCCCGCGCTGGACTGGCCCGGCCTGCGGCTCGGGGTGCTGCTGCAGGAGCGGTACGGCGTGCCGGTGGCGGTGGAGAGCAACGTCAACCTGGTCGCGCTGGCCGTCCGGGAGTCCCCGGCCGCGTCCGGGGTGCGGGACCTGGCGGCGGTCGTGGTGGGCATCGAGGTCGGCGCCGGGATCGTGCTGGACGGCCGGCTGCACCGCGGCCGGCTGGGCGCGGCCGGGGCGCTGGGCCATCTGATGGCCGGGCACGCGGCGCTGGACCGGCCACTCGGGTGGACCGGCGACACCCAGGCGAGGATCGGCGACCACGCGCTGGACCGGCGGATCACCGAGGCCGGCCTGGCGGTGTCCGGCAGCCCGGCCGAGCGGGTGGCGGGGCTGTTCCGGCTGGGGCGGGAGGGCGATCCGGCGGCCGTCCGGCTGATCGGCGAACTCACCGACGACCTGGCGCTGTTGGTGGCCAATCTCAGCGCCGTGCTGGCGCCGGAGCTGATCGCCCTCGGCGGGCGGCTGTTCTGGGAGAGCGGCGGCGAGCTGCCGGCCGCGATCGAGAGCCGGCTGCAGGGCCGGGTGCCGGTGCTGCCGCGCCTGGTGGTCGTGCACAGCACCACCACCGAGCTGGTCGGCGCGGCCGCGGCGGCGGTCCGGCTCGCGGACGGGGCCACCTTCATCACGCGCTGAGGCCCGGGTCCCGGCCACCCTGCGCCCCTCTCCTCCCGCCACTATTTCTCACTATGATAGAAACTCCTTGTGCGTCAGCGACCCGAGGAGAACCGGATGCCCACCGCCGCCTTCGCGATGGACCCGGAGCGCTTCCCCGACGTCTACGGCCCCGAGGCACGCGCCCGGGTCGCCGCCCGGGCCGAGGTGCTGGCCGATCCGGCCTCCCCCGACGGCGTGTGGAGCGCCGAGCGACTGGCCGCCGCACCGGAGGCGCTGCGCGAGGTCGAGGTGCTGTTCACCGGCTGGGGCGGCCCCGTCCTGGACGCCGCCGCGCTGGCCCGGCTCCCCCGCCTGCGGCTGGTCCTCTACGCCGCCGGATCGGTGCGCCGGATCGCCGGCGAGGCGTTCTGGGCGGCGGACGTCCCGATCGTCACCGCCGCGCACGCCAACGCCGTCCCGGTCGCGGAGTTCACCGTGGCCCAGATCGTCTACGCCCTCAAGGGCGGCTGGCGCCACGTGCTCGCCGCCCGGGCCGCCCGCGCCGCCGTCCCCGCCGCCCGCACCCCCGGCGGCTACGGCTCCACGGTCGGGATCCTGTCGCTCGGCGCGACCGGACGGCTGGTCTGCGAGATGCTGCGCGGCTACGACGTCCGGGTCCTCGCGCACGACCCGTACGCCCCCGCCCCGCCCGGGGTGCACGCCGTCGACCTGGACGAACTCTTCGCCACCGCCGACGTGGTGAGCGTCCACACCCCGCTGCTGCCGGCGACCCGCGGCCTCGTCGGCCGGCGACTGCTCGGCTCGATGCGGCCCGGCGCGACACTGGTCAACACCTCGCGCGGCGCCGTCCTGGACGAGCCCGCGCTGCTGGCGGTGCTCACCGAGCGGCCCGACCTCTTCGCCGTGCTGGACGTGACCGACCCCGAGCCGCCGCTGCCCGGCTCGCCGCTGTTCACCCTGCCCAACGTGGTCGTCACCCCGCACCTGGCGGGCAGCCGGGGGCTGGAGCGCCGCCGCCTCGGGGACCTGGTCGTCGGCGAGTTCGAGCGCTGGCTGCGCGGAGCGCCACTGCGCCGGGCACTCGACCCGCACACCTACGAACGGATGGCCTGACCCGTGCCGGAGCCCCTGAACCGACGCCACCCCGACGTGGTGCTGATCCTCACCGACCAGCAGACCGCGGACGCGATGAGCGCCGCCGGGAACCCGTACCTGCGCACCCCCGCGATGGACGCGCTAGCCGCCGCCGGCACCCGCTACCCCGCCGCCTACTGCGCCCAGCCGCTCTGCACCCCCTCGCGGGCCAGCCTGATGACCGGCCGGCTGCCCAGCACGGTCGGCGTCACCGGCAACACCGGCGGCCCTGAGGACCCGCTGCTCGGACGGCTGTTCACCGGGGCCGGGTACGACTGCGGCTACGGCGGCAAGTGGCACCTGCCCGAACTGGACCTGCCCGCCGACCGGGGCTTCCGCCGGATCCACCCGGCGGGCGACGACGCCGGGCTCGCCCGCGCCGCCGCCGCGTTCGTCCGCGCGCCGCGCGACCGGCCGTTCCTGCTGGTCGCCTCCTTCCTGGAGCCGCACGGCATCTGCGAGTGGGCCCGCGGCCAGGACCCGCGCACCGGCCCGCTCCCGCCCGCGCCGCCCGTCGCCGAACTCCCGCCGCTGCCCGCCAACTTCCCGGTCGCGCCGTACGATCCGGCGCTGCCCCGGCTGGCCCGGCTCGCCCAGCCGCACACCCACCCGACCGCCGAGTGGCGCGAGGACGACTGGCGCCGCTACCGGCACGCCTACTACGCCCTCGTGGAACGGGTGGACCGGCACATCCGCCTGCTGCTGGACGCGCTCGCGGAGCGCGGCGGCGACCGGGAGACCGTGGTGGTGTTCAGCTCCGACCACGGGGACGGCGCGGGCGCCCACCGCTGGAACCAGAAGTGGGCCCTGTACGAGGAGTGCGTGCGGGTGCCGCTGGTGGTCACCGGTCCCGGGGTGCCCGCCGGCGCGGTGGACGAGCGGCTGGTCGCGGCCGGGCTGGACCTCATCCCGACGCTCTGCGACCTGGCCGGCGTCGAGGTGCCCGACGGCCTGCCGGGCCGCAGCGTCCGCGCCGCGCTCCCGCACGACAGCGTGGTGGTCGAGACCCGCTGGGAGATCCCCGGCTTCAACAACGCGCTCGGCCGGATGGTCCGCGCCGGGCGGCACAAGTACGTCTGCTACGCCTGGGGCGACCACCGGGAGCAGCTCTTCGACCTCGCCACCGACCCCGGCGAACTGGTCAACCTCGCGGTGGACGCCCGGCACGCGGCGCTGCTCGCCCGTTTCCGGACCCTGCTGTCCGAGCACTGCGCCCGGCTCTTTGACCCGTTCGCGCGGTTCGTGCCGCGGGCCGTGTCCTGAGGTCTGTCTTCAAACTCGCGTCTGCGGGGGCCGACCCGGGCGGGTCGGCCCCGTCCGCGGGTGGAACTACGGCCGGACGGCGATCAGTTCGCGCCCGCGCAGGGTGTAGAGCACGCCGTCCTCGTCCGCGGCCAGCCGGGCGCCGCTGTACCACTCGGCGTCCAGCTCGACCAGCACGGTGGCGGCCAGGGTGTCGCGGTCCAGCCGGAACAGGGTGCGCTCGCTGACGCCGTACAGGGTGCCGCCGAGGGCCAGCAGCCGGGGATTGGCGCCGGACACCGCCCCCAGGTCGGCCCGGCGCCCGATCACGGCGGCGTACCCGGGCCGCCCGGAGCCCCGCAGGTCGACGGTGAACGCCCGGCCGTTCACGGTGAGCCCGTACAGGGTGTGGCCGTGCACGACCAGGCTGCTGATGCCCGCGCCCAGGTCCGTCGCGGTGCGCCACAGTTCGCGGCCGGCCACCGGGTCCCAGCCGGCGAGGTCGCCGCGCGGACCGGTGGGCCGGGCGTTGTCGCCCCCGAGGAAGGCCTGGCCGCGGCCGGCCGCCACCGCGCGCACCAGCTGGTCGGGGCCGAGCGGGTCGGTGTGCACGGTGGGCCGGCCGCTGCCGGGCCGGTAGGTGACGAAGGAGCCGCCGCCGGTGGTGTCGGCCTGGACGCCGAGCAGCAGCAGGCCGCTGTCCCGGTCCAGCCGGATCACCTGCGGCCGGTTCTGCTCCTGGGGCAGCGCCGCCTCCTGGACGGGTGCCCGGTCGACGCCGGGGCGGTAGCGCCAGATGCCCTGCGAGGAGTAGACGCCCAGGTAGAGGGTGCCGTCGTCGAGGACCAGGGTGTCCTTGGCCTCGCCGGGCACCGGGAGCTTGCGGACGGTGCCGGCGGCCAGGTCGTGCAGGGCGAGCGAGCCGTTGCCGCCCACGTACACCCGCCCGGCGCGGGCCGCGACCGACATCCCGAGCTGGGCGGCGGCCGGCGCGCCCGCCTCGACCAGGTCCCGGGTGGTGACGGCCCGGGTGCCGAGGTCCAGGGTCCACACGGTGCCGCCCTCGGTGACGCCCGCCAGGGTGTCGCCGAGCCGGCCGAGGCCCCAGGAGTTGCCGTCGGGCACCGGCACCGCGAGCTGTTCGAGCGTGCCGGTGGCGAGGTCGTGGTGCCACAGCACGCCGTGCTCGGTGGAGGTGAACCAGAGGTCGTCGCCGCGGCGCTGGAAGTTGGTGACGCTCTTGGTGCCGGGGACGGCGAAGGAGCGCAGCACCCGGTGGTCCGCGGGGTCGAGCAGCGCGACGTGGGCGGGCGCGCCCTCGGTGGACACGGCCAGCAGGTCGTCGCCGAGGACGGCGATCCGGCGGATGATCGTGTCGCCGCGCAGGTCGGGCGGGGTGATGTCGGTGACGGTGCCGGTGGCCCGCTCGACGGCGTACAGGCTCGCCCGGGTGGCTCCGCCGCCGCCCGCGAGGTTGCTGCCGACGCCGAGGTAGGCGTGGGTCGCGGTGGCGGCGACGGCGCGGCCCTGGGTGGCGTTCGGAGCCGGGGAGGCGACCTCGGTGACGGTGCCGGTGGCCGGGCTCCAGGCGTACAGGCCGGGGCCGGCGGCCCGGCCCTTCTGCCGTCCGGTCGCGTAGACGGTGCCGTCGGGGGCGACGGCCACGTCCCGCACGTCGGCGCCGGGGACGTTGCCGAGCGCGGTCAGCGTCCCGTCGTAGCGGTAGAGGTTGGCCGCGCCGGGGGCGTCGGTGACGCCCAGGTGGAGGACGCCGTCCCGGGCGGCGGAGCCCTGGACGAAGTTGCCGGTGGGCAGCTCGACGGTGGCGGTCACCCGGCCGGTCGGCAGGTGGTGGCCGACCACCCGGGCGGGGGCGAGGTTGCGCGAGCCGATCCACAGGGTCTCGCCGATCAGGGTGGCGCTCATCAGGGGGAAGTCGGCGTTGCCGGGGCCGAGTGCGGTCACCTCCGGCGCGGTGGTCGCGGCCGCGCCGGGGGTCGGGCCGAGCACCGAGAGGGCGGCCACCGCGCCGGTGCCGAGCAGGAGTCGGCGGCGCGAGGGGTTGACGGCAGGCATGGGGCTCCAGGGTCCGGTCACGGGCGGGGCGGGGTCACGGGGCGGGGTCACGGTCGGGGCGGGGTCACGGCGCCGGCGGCGGCGAGCAGCTGCCGGGTGTACGGGTGGGCGGGGGCGGCGAACAGCTCCGCGGTGGGGGCCCGTTCGACCACCCGGCCCTGCCGCAGCACCAGCACCTCGTCGCACAGGTGCCGGACCAGCGCGAGGTCGTGCGAGATGAACACCAGTCCGATGCCGGTGCGTTCGCGCAGGTCGGCGAAGAGGTTGAGGATCTGCGCCTGGACGGAGACGTCCAGGGCCGAGGTCGGTTCGTCGGCGACCAGCACCCGCGGGCCGACGGCCAGGGCCCGCGCGATCGCGACCCGCTGGCGCTGTCCGCCGGAGAGGCGGTGCGGCCACGCGTCGAGCACGGCCTCCGGCAGGCCGACGAGCTCGCACAGCCCGGCCGGATCCCGGTCGCGCAGCCCGTGGGTGGCCAGCGGTTCGGCCAGGGCCTCGCGCACCGTCATCCGGGGGCTGAGCGAGGCGTACGGGTCCTGGAAGACCATCTGCACCCGGCGCCGCAGCTCGCGCTCCTCGCCGCGGCCGGACCCGGCCCAGGGCCGGCCGTCCACCCGCACCGTCCCGGCCTGCGGGCGCACCAGTCCGAGCAGCGCCCGGGCCAGGGTGGACTTGCCGGAGCCGGACTCGCCGATCACCCCGACGGCCCGGCCCGGCGCGGCACTCAGTGAGACGTCCGCCAGGGCCGGGGGCCGGCGCCGGCCGTAGCGGACGGTGAGCCCCTCGGCCACCAGGACGGGGTCGGAAGCGACCACCTCCCTTGGCCTGTAAACTTCCTGACGATCGGTCACTGCGGCGCTGCCCACCGGGAGGTGGCAGGCGAAGCCCGAGCCCCCGTCGGCGGTCCACTCCGGTTCCGAGGTCGCGCAGTGGTCCGCGGCGGCCGCGCAGCGCGGGGCGAAGGCGCAGCCGGCCGGTGCCTCGCCGGCCGCCGGCGGGCGTCCGCCGATCACGGTGAGGGGCCGGCCGGGCGGGCCGTCGAGCCGGGGCACCCCGGCCAGCAGCCCGGCGGTGTAGCGGTGCCGGGGCGCGGCGGCCAGCCGCTCGGTCGGGGCCCGTTCGACGATCCGGCCGGCGTACATCACCTGGACGGTGTCGCAGCTGCGGGCCACCACGCCGAGGTCGTGGGTGATCAGCAGCACGGCGGTGCCGGTCTCGTCGCGCAGCCGGACCAGCAGGTCGAGGATCTCCACCCGGGTGCTGGGGTCGAGCGCCGTGGTGGGCTCGTCGGCGATCAGCAGCTCGGGCCGGTTGGCCATCGCCATGGCGATCAGCACCCGCTGGCGCATGCCGCCGGAGAACTCGTGCGGCCGGTCGCGGTAGCGGCGCGCGGGCCCCTCGATGCCGACCAGGTCGAGCAGTTCGAGCGCCCGGGCGCGGGCCTCGCGGCGGCTCGCGCCGTGCACCAGGGCGGCCTCGGCGAGCTGGCGGCCGACCGGCATCCGGGGGTTGAGATGGGCCAGCGGGTCCTGGAAGACCATGCCGATCCGCCGGCCGCGGACCGCCCGCACGGCGGGCTCGGGCAGGGCCAGCAGGTCGGTGCCGTCGAAGCGGACGGTGCCGCCGGTGGTGCGGCAGCCCGGCGGCAGCATCCGGTTGACGGCCAGCGCGGTGAGGGTCTTGCCCGACCCGGACTCGCCGACCAGGCCCAGGATCTCGCCCGGCCGCACGGTGAAGTCCACCCCGCGCACCGCCTCGCCGGCGCCCGCCGTGACGCGCAGGCCGCGCACCTCCAGCAGCGGTGGGCCGGGCACGGCGGCGGGGGTCGGGGTCTGGGCGGTCTCGGTCGTGGTCACCGCAGTCTCTCCCGGTTGAACGAGTCGGCGAGCAGGGTCAGGCCGAACACCAGCAGGCCGAGCAGGACGACCGGTGCCAGGGCGTAACCCGGGTGGAGGAAGAGGTACTTGGAGCCCGTGTTGATCATCGTGCCGAGCGAGGGGGCGGGCGGCTGGATGCCGAGGCCCAGCACACTCAGCCCGCCCTCGATCTTGACGGCGTGCGCCATCGCCACGGCGAGCAGGGCGGTCGTGGCGTCGACGACGTTGGGCAGCACGTGGCGGCGCAGGATCCGGCCGCGCGGCACGCCGAGCACCCGGGCGGCCACCACGTGGTCGCGGGCCAGCTGGCCGAGCAGGGCCGCCCGGGCCTGGCGGCCGAAGGAGGGCAGCGCGCTGAGCACGACGGTGGCCACCACGCTGCCCAGCCCGGGGCGCACCAGCAGGGCGAGCGCGAGGCCGAGCAGCAGGCCGTGCAGGCCGAGCAGCAGGTCGAAGAGCCGCTGGACGGCTTCGCCGAGCAGCCGGTTCAGGCCGCCGAGCAGCCCCAGGGCGGTGCCGAGCACGGCGGCGGCCGGGACGGCCAGCAGGCAGACCAGCAGTTCGGTGCGGATTCCGGCCAGCGCCCGGGCGAGCAGGTCGCGGCCGACCTCGTCGGTGCCCAGCAGGTGGGCCGCGGACGGCCCGGCCAGCGCGTCCGGGCCCTGCCGGTACGGGTCCAGGGCCGCCAGCGGGCCGAGCAGCCCCAGCAGCACCACCAGGAGGACGAGGAGGGCGCCGGTGCGCCCGCGCCGGGTGCGCAGCGCGGCCGGGAGCGCGGGGCGGCCCGGCCCGCGGCGGCGGGCGGCGGCGGTGACGGCGGTCAACGGTCCTCCCCGGTGCCGGCGCGGGCGATCCGCGGGTCGAGCCGGCCGACCAGCAGCTCCGAGCCGAGCTGGACGAGGACGGCGACGGCCACCGCGAGCATGATCAGGGTCTGGGCGACCGGGTAGTCCCGCTGGTTGATGGCGTCCAGCAGCAGCTGCCCGAGGCCGTGGCGGGCGAAGAGCTGTTCGGCGACGACCGCGCCGCCGAGCAGCTCGCCCAGGTGCAGCCCGAACTCCACGCAGAACGGGGCCAGGCTGTTGGGCAGCACGTGGCGTGCCAGGACCCGCCGGGGCGAGGCCCCCTTGGCGACGGCGGTCAGCACGAACTCCTCCTGGCGGGTGCGGCGCAGCTCGGTCGCGAGCAGCCGGGCCAGCACCGCCGCGCCCGGCAGCGCGAGCGCAACGGCGGGCAGGGCGAGGTACTGGACGGCGAGGTCCGGGGCGGCGAACAGGTCCCGCTCGCCGCCGGCGGGCAGCAGGCGCAGCAGCACCGCGAAGACGAGGACGAACAGCACGGCGGTGACGTACACCGGCAGCGCGAGCAGGGCGGTGGCCAGCGGGTCGAGCACCCGGGCGAGCCGGCCGCGGCGCTCGGAGGCCAGGGCGACGCCCAGCAGCAGGCCGAGGATCAGCATCAGCAGGCCCGCGGCGAGGGCGAGTTGGACGGTGCTGCCGACGCTCTGGCCGATCAGGCGGGTGACCGGCTCCCGGTAGTGGAAGGAGCTGCCGGGGTCGCCGGTGAGCAGTCCGCGCAGCCAGCCCAGGTACTGGACGGGCATCGGCCGGTCCACGCCGAGGCTGTCGGCGAGCCGGTCGCGCTGCTCCTGGTCGGCCTCGGCGCCGAGCGCGGCGGACACCGGGTCGCCGGGGGCGAGGCGGAGCAGCAGGAAGACGGCGACGGAGGCGAGCCAGAGCGTGGCCAGCGCGCCGGACGCCTTTCTGGTCCAGTAGGGCACGGGGGTACTCCGGGGGTCGGAACGGTGGGGCGCCGCCCCGGGGCGGTGGGGGGCGTCCCGGGGCGGCCCGTCAGGCGGTGCGGCGGGTGTCGTCGAGCCGCAGGTAGCCGAGCGCGCTGGTGGCCACGCCGCGCACCGAGGAGGCGAGGGCGTACGTCTCCCAGGCGTGCGCGAGGGTGATGTGGAAGGACTCGGTGAGCAGGTACTCGGACAGTTCGTGGTTGACGTCGGCCCGGGCCCCCTCGTCGGCGGCGGCGAACGCGCGGGTCTGGAGCTCGGCGTAGGCGGGGTCGGTGACGTGGGAGGTGTTCCGGCCGACCTGGAGCGGGCCGGAGACGGTGATCCCGCTCAGCGGGGAGACGCTGACCATGCCGTGGTTGGCGATGAACAGCCCTTCCAGCGTGCCCTGTTGGATCTTCGGCTGGAGCGCGGCGTTGTCCAGCAGCTGGACGTCGACGCCGAACCCGGCCTGCTCCAGGTCGTACTTGACCAGTTCCACGAGGGAGGCGAAGACCGGCGAGTTGGCGGCGGTGAGCGGCACCCGGGCACCCTCGGCCCCGGCCTCCCTGAGCAGTCCGCGGGCCTTCTCCGGGTCGTGCGGGTAGCGGGTGACCTGGTCGGGGGTGACGCCGGGGGTGTTGGAGGGCCAGGGCAGGCTGCTCGCCTCGGCGTGGCCGCCGTACACCTGGGCGACGACGCGGTCGCGGTCCACCGCGTACTGGAGGGCCTGGCGCACCCGGCGGTCGTCGAAGGGCCGGCTGGTGACGTTCACGCCGAGGAACGCCTGCTGGTAGGAGGACCGGGCGGACTGGACGGTGAAGGCCGGGTTGCCGCCGAGCACCTTGAGGTCGCGGCCGGGCACCGCGCCGATCAGGTGGGACTGTCCGGACTGGAGGGCGGACAGCGCGGCCTGGCTGCCGGTCACCGAGCGGACGGTGATCCGTTCGAAGTGGGGCCGGCCGCTCTGCCAGTAGCGGTCGTTGCGGGCCAGGTCGAGCTGGTTGCCGCCCTTGAAGGCCTGCCAGGTGAAGGGCCCGGTGCCGTTGACGGTGTCGGCGGCCCTGCCGTCGACGTAGCTGCGGGCGTCCACCACGGGGTTGAAGGCGAGCGCGTCGAACAGGTTGCTGGTGGGCCGGGCGAGGGTGAGGGTGACTTCGCCGGGGGCGCTCGCCCGGATGTCGGCGAGCCGTTCCAGCAGCGGCTTGACCTGGGAGGACTTGGCGGCGCCGGTGAGCGAGAAGACGACGTCGTCCGCGTCCAGCGGGCGGCCGTCGTGGAAGGTGACGTCCTCGCGCAGCTTGAGCACGAGCCGGGTGCGGTCGGCGCTCCACTCCCAGGAGGTGGCCAGCCAGGGCACCGGCTGGAGGGTCTGCGGGTCGAGGTCGACCAGCCGGTCCAGCACCAGGTTGACGAACACCGGGGTGTCCGGGCCGCGGTGGAGCAGCTGGGTGGGGTCGGGGGCGGCGCCGTAGACGATCCGGAGGTCCGGCGCGGAGGCGGCGGAGGGCGCCGCGCCCCCGCCGGCGGCGTCCTCGGTGGCGGAGCGGCAGCCCGCCGCCAGCAGGGCCGCTCCGGCGCTCAGGCCGAGGAAGCCTCTTCGGGGCAGGCCTCGGTGGCGGGCCGCGTCGCTCATGGTGGTGCTACCTCTTCGGTTCTCGGGGGCGGTCGGCTGGTCCGGGGGCGGTTCCCGGCGCCTCGGGGTCAGTACCGGGTGACTCGGGGTCAGTACCGGGTGACGACGACGCTGTCGCTCCAGGCCACCACGTCGGGGCCGCCGGTGGGGTAGGGGATGTTCTTCGCCGGGTTCCAGTTGGCCCGGTAGATACCGGTCTTGAAGTACGGCGACTGGTTCTGGTGGTAGTTGTTGAGGCCGCTGTACGCGCCGACCTGCACGCCGTCGCGGTAGACCGTGACGGCGCCGGGGGTGGTGTCGGTGGACCAGGTGATGTCGAAGGCCCACTGGTTCCAGTGGCCGAACTGCACGTCGCCGAGCGGGACGACGGCCTCCTGGACGGTGCTGGGGTCGGTGAGCCAGTGGACCTTGAGCCGCCAGCTGCCGTCCTTGACGGTGAGGGCGATCGGCGGCTTGGTGTCGCTGCCGTCGGCGAGCGGGTAGCCGTGCCACTGGGCGAGGATCGTCTCGGTGGGGGTGCGCACCCAGTCGGCGGGCAGGTAGTCGGCGAGGGCGAAGCGGTAGCTGCCCCAGCCGAGGGAGTTGACGGCGACCTCGGAGCGGTAGGAGGCGCCGTCGTTCGGCACGGTGAAGCGGGCGGCCTGGCCGCTGCCGCCGGCGGGGGCGGGTGCCACGGTGATGCTGCCGTTGCCGTCGACGCGCTGGCGGGTCCAGGCGGAGAGGGTGCCGGACTCGAAGCCGTCGGTGAAGACGTCGGTGCCGGACACGACGGCGGGCACGGGGGCGGACGCGGCGGGGGCGGCGGCGTGGGCGGGCGCGGCGGTCACGGCCAGGGCGGCGGTGAGCACGGCGGCGGCGAGGCGGCCGGGGAGGCGGGACATGGCGTTTCTCCTTCTGGGGTTCGGGACGGGGCGACCGGTGGTCTGGGCCGGCTGACCCGGGGTCGGGTCAGCCGGCCCGGCGACAGGAGTCGGCCGCTCCCACCCAGGTCGGGCTGGACCAGGCCCACTGGTCGTTCAGCTGTCGTACCCGCACGTGGTAGAAGTCCCCGTCGCCGTCCGGGCGTTCGTCGGTCAGTTCGAAGTCGGCGGCCGCCTCCTGCTCGGGCACGGCGCGGTCGAAGCGGTAGGCGCCGGAGACGAACCCGCCGGTGAAGCCGGTCCGCGCGCCCGCCAGCAGCTCGCCGACGGCGTGGGCGGTCTCGACGCCGTTCACGACGGCGACCAGCCGGGTCCGCGCGTCGCCCTCGACCCGTAGGGAGAAGCCCTGGGTGCTGTCCGTGGCGGTGTTGGGGTTGCCGTCGGTGACCGTCCGCAGCCGGACCTCGCCCGGCCCGGAGCGCTCCCAGGCGGACGGCCGGTAGGTGTCCGGCTCGGCCTCGGCCGGCGCGACCGTCTCCGGGCCGCGCAGCCGGGGCTGGACGTCCAGCAGCCGCCCGCCCTCGACCCGCAGCGTGACGTCCCAGTGCGTCGGCTCGCCCCGCCGGCCCCAGCCGACGGCGAAGCCCAGGGTGCCGGTGAAGGTGTCCGTGGCCGCGGCCCGGGAGAGGAGCTCGGGGCGGCTGACCCGGTGCACCGGGACGCCGTTGCGCAGCAGTTCCACGTGGTCCAGGGCGTCCAGGCCCCGCACGGTGACCCGGATCCGGCGCCGGTCGGCGGAGGCGGTCTCCGCACCCATCGGGGCGCCGTTGACGGAGGTGGCGAGCAGGATGCGGTCCCCGGTGATCGCGTAGGTGCGGCGCTGCCGGACGGCGTTCCAGATGCCGTCGCGGGTCAGCTCCGGGGCCCAGACCGCGACCCGGCCGTGCCCGTGGCTGCCGGGGAAGGCGCTGTGGTGGTCGGTGGAGCCGATCAGCCCGAAGCGGTGGCCCAGCCGCAGGCCGTGGACGGCCGTCGCGGCGGCGGCGCGGGGGCCCATGGTGTGCAGGTAGGTGCGCGGTGCCTCGTCGGACTCGGCGCAGCCGTGCATCGACACCATCTCCACCACCGGGGCGAACTCCTCGGTGTAGGAGGCCCAGTCGATGCCGCGGCGGGCCGGTCCGTAGCCGATGTGGTGCGGCAGGGCCCAGGTCCGCACGCCCTGCGCGGCGAGCTCCCGCAGCCGGGCCCGCAGTCCGTCCAGGTCGGCCGCCCGGATGATCTCGCCGCGCGGGCCGTCGAAGTACACGCAGTGGTCGCCGTACGCGAGGCTGTGCCATTCGAAGGACTGGAAGGTGACGAAGCGGCCGTCCTCGTGCGCGGCGGCGGTGACCTCCTGGACGTGGTCCCAGAGCCGGGCCAGCCGGGCGAAGCCCTCGGTGTGGTAGTCGACCAGGCCCGCCAGCTCGGGGGTGCGCTCCGGCAGGTCGGGCCACCAGCCGTGGCCGGTGACGCTGGCGAAGTCGAGCTGGAGCCGGGCGTTGGCGTAGGCGTCCTCGATGCTCCCGTGGCCGTAGCTGATGCCGCAGTGGTTGTGGAGGTCGCCGACGTACAGGCCCAGGCCGGCGTAGCCGGGCGTGTCGGTGGTGGGGGCGGTCATCGGGGCGGGCTTCCTCGGGTCGGGTCGGCCGGGCCGATCCCTGTTTGATCGACTCTGAGAAAAAGTTAGCCGCGTTCTCCCGGGGACGGTCAAGGGATGTTCGGCCGGTGTCGCGCGATCGCCATCGGGCGAAACATCACCTTCACAGAAGATCCGCTGGTGGAGACAGTACGGTGCTGGTCAGCGAGTCGACCAGCGACCGTCGAAGCCTGCCCGGACTTTTGACCGATCTGATAGAAACCTCTCAGCTCCCGGCTCCACCGCCGGCCGAGGCCCTGCCCCGAGCGCCTCCCCCAGCCCCGAAGGACGGTTCCGATGCCGCACCCCGCCCTGCCCGCCGCCCCCGACCTCCGCGCCTCCCACCTGGTCCGCGGCCCCGAGCACCCCGAACCCGGCTACTGGGCCGGCTGCCCCGGCGTCCGCTACGAACCGGACCGCGACCGCTTCCTGCTCACCTACCGCGAACGCCGCCCGCGCGGCGCGGCCGGCGGCCCCGACCGCGGCTGGCGCTGCGCCGTCGCCGGGAGCACCGACGGCATCGCCTTCGACGACCTGTGGTCCGTGCGGCGCGACGAACTGGACTCCCCCTCGATGGAGCGGTCCGCCCTGCTGCGCCGCGACGACGGCTACCTGCTCCACCTCAGCTACGTCGACCCGGTCGACAACCGCTGGCGCGTCGACGCCCTGAGCGCCGACGATCCCGCCTCCTTCGACCTCGCCGGCCGCACCCCCGTACTCACCGCCGCGACCACCGGCACCGAGGGCGTCAAGGACCCGTACCTGCTGCGGACCGACGCCGGCGTCCACCTGTTCACCACCGTCTCCCGCGCCCGGCCGTTCACCCCCGAGGAGCGCGCCCGCGCCCACGCCGACGCCGACATCCACACCACCGGCCTCACCGTCCAGCCCACCGCGCTGGCGATCTCCCCCGACGGGCTGCGCTTCGACGCCCCGCGGGGCCGCGCCGCCGAGGCCCTGGACGTCGGCCCGGCGGGCGCCTGGGACGGCTACGAGTCCCGGATCACCACCGTCCTCCCCGACGGCCGGGGCGGCTGGCTCGCGCTCTACGACGGCTCGGCGGACGCCGCCGGCAACTACGAGGAGCGCTGCGGCCTGGCCGCCTCCGCCGACCTGCGCGAGTGGCGGCGCCTCACCCCGGACGGCCCCTGGCTGGACGTCCGCTACGCCGACCTGGTCCCCGCCCGCGGCCGCTGGTACCTCTACTACGAGCAGAGCCGCCCGGACGGCGCCCACGAGCTGCGGGTCGCCGTCCTGGACGAGTTCGCCGGCGTACGGCCCGACGGCAGCCCGGTGGCCTGAGGCCCCGCCAGGCCCCGCCAGGCCCCGCCAGGCCCGGCCGGCCCCCGCCCGGCCCCGGCCCGCTCAGGCGGCCGCGGCGGCGGCTTCGGCGAGGGAGTCCAGGACCGGCCGGACCAGCGGGTGGCCGTCGGCGCCGGCCCGGACGGCGGCGAAGACCCGCCGGGTGGCGAGCTCGCTGTCCACCGGGCGCACCGCGACCTCGCCGAGGTCGACGCCGCGCAGCGCCGAGCGCGGCACCAGCGCCACCCCCAGGCCCGCCGAGGCGAGCGCCACCACCGCCCGGAAGTCGTCGGAGGAGTGCAGCAGCCGGGGCTGGAACCCGGCGTGCTCGCAGGCCAGCAGCACCACGTCGTGGCAGGGGTTGCCCGGGTACGGCCCGATCCACGGCTCGTCGGCCAGCGCGGCGACGGCCAGCGGGCCGGACTCGGCGGCCAGCCGGTGGCCGAGCGGCAGGACCGCCTCGAAGGGCTCGGCGTACAGCGGCACCCGGGTCAGCCGGGCGTCGTCGGCGCGCGGGGCGCCCCGGTACTCGACGGCCACCGCGAGATCGGCCCGGCCGTCCAGCACCATCGGCAGGCTGGCGTCGCCCTCGGCGTCCAGCACCTTGAGCCGCACCCCCGGCGCGCGTTCGGCGAGCAGGCCGACGGCGGGGGCGAGCACGGAGGCGATGGCGGTCGCGAAGGAGGCGACGGTGACCTCCCCGGACACGCCCGCGCTGTACGCGGCGAGGTCGGCCTCGGCGCGTTCCAGCTGGGCGAGCACCACGTCGGCGTGGCCGAGCAGGATCTCCCCGGCGGCGGTCAGCCGCACGCCCCGGCCCTCCCGGGCGAGCAGGTGGTGGCCGGTCTCCTGTTCCAGGGCGGCCAGCTGCTGGGAGACCGCGGAGGGGGTCAGGTAGAGGGCGGCCGCCGCGGCGGTCACGGTGCGGTGGTCCGCCACGGCCCGCAGGGTCCGCAGCCGTCGTGCGTCGATCACGGACCAATTCTGCCAGCGCGGCGCGGCGGTCCGGCCCGGGCTGAGCGACCGGACCCCTCCGGAGCAGCGGTTTCGGCCGCGGGGGCCGCCGGAGGCACCGCCGGTGGCGCATTTCCGGACGAGATCGCTCCAGGTCGTTGACCGACCACCCGTGCGGCGCTTGGGTCGTACCGACCGGGCCACGGGGGGCCGAGGGCCCGGGACCGTCATCTGGGGAGGATGATCGATGACCACCGCACGCACCCGGCGCCGACTGGCCCGTACCGCCGCCGTCCTGGTGGCCGCCGCCGTGGCCGGGGCCGCGATGCCCACCGCCGAGGCCAGGCCGCCCAAGGGCGACACCGCCCGGGTCAGCGAGGGCGCCAAGGGCGAGGCGCTGGACGGGCCCTCGCTCGCGCTCGGCCTGAGCGGCGACGGCCGGTACGCGCTGTTCTCCTCGTCGGCGACCAACCTGCTGCCCGGCGGGGCCGGGGCCGTGGGCGACGTCTACGTCCGGGACCTGCGCAACGGCCACACCGAGCGGATCAGCGTCGCCCCGGACGGCTCCGCGCTGGACGCCGGCAGCAACGACGCGGCGATCAGCGGCGACGGCCGGTACGTGGTGTTCAGCAGCTACGCCGGCAACGTGGTGCCGGGCCAGTCGAAGCACCCCACCGACGTCTTCGTCCGCGACCGCCGGACCGGCCGCACCGAGCTGGTCACCGCCGGCGACGGCGCCTCCGGCGCGGGAGACGACCAGAGCGGCCGCAACGCCTTCAACGCCGCCATCAGCGCGGACGGCCGCTACGTGGTCTACTCCTCCGACCGCACCGACCTCGCCCCCGGCGTGCGCCGCGGCAAGTTCAACGTCTTCGTCACCGACCGCTGGACCCGCACCACCCGGCTGGTCTCCACCGGCGCGGACGGCGCCCCGGCCGACAACAACTCCTCCCGCCCGACGATCAGCGCCGACGGCAGCGTCATCGGCTTCACCTCGCGGGCCGGCAACCTGCTCCCGGCCGACGGGACCCCGCCCGAGCCCGCCGCCGCTGCTGCTGCTACCGCCGCCGACGACGCCGACGCGTCCGAAGCCGGGGCCGCGCGGGCCCCGCACACCGCCGGCGCCCGCGCCGAGCTGGCCGGGATCCGCGCCTACCCGTACTACGTCTGGGAGGCCCGCACCGGGAAGATCACCGGCGTCAGCCGGGACGCGGCCGGCGAGCTCGTCGGCGCCGGCAACGACGGGCGGGTCAGCCCCTCCGGCCGCTACGCGGTCTACACCGTCTTCGAGGAGGGCGGCCGGCCCGGCTCGCACGGCCGCCACCAGGACGTCTACGTCCGCGAACTGGCCACCGGCGCGACCACCAAGGTCGACAAACCGCTGTCCGGCAGCACCCTCGAGTCGTCGTACGACCCCGTGATGCCGCTGAGCGACCGCTGGGTGTACTTCACCTCCGAGGTCACCGACCTCGTCCCCGGTGACACCAACGGCCAGGCCGACATCTTCCGCACCGACCCCCGCACCGGGCTCACCGAGCGGGTCTCCCTCACCCAGGACGGCTCGCAGAGCACCACCTCCGCGTTCTTCCCCCAGGTCGACGACGAGGACACGACCCTGCTGTTCAGCGCCGAGGACGGCAACCTGGCGCCCGTCGTCGACAGCGCCACCACGGACGTCTTCCGGCGCCGGCTGTGAGCGCCTGACTCCCCTGCGGAATACGCCTGTTGACGTATTTCCCGACGGGATCACCCGAGCCCGTTGACCACCGGCCCTCCCGGCGGTTGGCTCTGCGAGAGCCCGCCGCCGGGAGGGAGCCCGGCCGGGCGATCACAGGGGAGGACCAGCCATGACCGCACGCACCCGCAGATGGGCGGCCCGCACCGCCGCCGTCCTGGCGGCCGCCGCCGTGGCCGGCACCGCGATGCCCGCCGCCGAGGCCAAGCCGCCCAAGGGCGACACCGCCCGGATCAGCGAGGGCCCCAAGGGCGAGCAGCTCAACGCCTACTCGACCCCGCTCGGGCTGAGCGAGGACGGCCGCTCCGCGCTCTTCACCTCCGCCGCCACCGACCTGCTGCCCGTGGCCGGCACCCCGAACTCCGACGAGGTGTACGTCCGGAACCTGCGCAACGGGCACATCGAGCGGGTCAGCGTCGCCGACGACGGCTCCCCGCTGAACGCCCCCACCAGCATGGCCTCGATCAGCGGCGACGGCCGCTACGTGGCCTTCAGCACCACCGCCACCAACGTGGTGCCCGACCAACCCTCCCACCCCAGCGACGTCTTCGTCCGCGACCGCTGGACCGGGCACACCGAACTGGTCACCGCCCCCGCCTTGCCGGGCAACGGCGACCAGAGCCCGTTCGGGGCCATCAGCCCCAGCATCAGCCGGGACGGCCGCTACGTCGCCTACGTCTCCAACCGCGGCGACCTCGCCCCGGGCACCGTACGGCGCGGCAAGAACAACGTCTACGTCACCGACCGCTGGACCCACACCAGCCGGCTGGTCACCGTCGGCACGGACGGCGAGGGCGCGAACAACAACTCCTTCGCCCCGACGATCAGCGCGGACGGCTCCACCGTCGGCTTCACCTCCCGGGCCGGCAACCTGCTGCCGGAGCCGCCGGCCGACCCCGCCACCGCCGACCCCGCCGCCACCGAGCCCGCAGGCACCGACCCCGCCGGCGCGGACCCCTCGGAGGCCGGCCCCGGGCCGTCCCTGGTGGGCCCCCACTACTACCCGTTCTACGTCTGGAAGGCGGACACCGGAAAGATCGTCGGCGGCAGCCTGGACGGCGCCGGCGAGCTGACCGGCGTCTCGTACGACGCCAAGGTCAGCCCGGACGGCCGCTACGCGATCTACAGCCTCCCGGTGTTCGTCGGCGGCTCCCCCGGCCCGGCCCACGGCATCCGGCTGGACGTGTACGTCCGGGAGCTGGCCACCGGCAAGGTCACCAAGGTCAACACCGACCTGCCGGGCACCGGCACCCAGTGGTCCTCCTCCGGCGGCGTGATGACGGCCGACAGCCGCTGGGTCTACTTCGACTCCAGCGCCGCCACCCTCGTCCCCGGCGACACCAACGGCGTGAGCGACGTGTTCCGACGGGACCTGTGGACCGGCCGGATCGAGCGGGTCAGTCTCACCCGGGACGGCACGCAGAGCACGTCCTCGTCCTACAGCCCGTTCGTGGACGCCACCGGCGGCACGGTGCTCTTCAACGCCGACGACGGCGACCTCGTCCCGGGCGACACCAACGAGGTGCTCGACGTCTTCGTGCGCCACCTGTGACGCCCTGACTCCCTTGCCGCATACGACCGGTGGCGTATTTCCGAACGGAATCGCCACCGGTCGTTGACCGACCACCCGTACGACGCTTGGCTCTCCCCGACCGGGCCGCGGGGGCCGTGGGCCCGGGACCGCCACCAGGGGAGGACCGACCATGACGCACGCACCCGCCCGCCGACGGCTCGCCCGTGCCGCCGCACTGCTGGCGGCCACCGCCGTGGCCGCCGGCGCCGCGCTGCCCGCCGCCGAGGCCAAGCCGCCCAAGGGCGACACCGCCCGGATCAGCGAGGGCCCCAAGGGCGAGCAGCTCAAGGGGAGTTCGTCGGCCCTCGGGCTGAGCGAGGACGGCCGCTCCGCGCTCTTCACCTCCGCCGCCACCGACCTGCTGCCCGTGGCCGGCACCCCGAACTCCGACGAGGTGTACGTCCGCGACCTGCGCAACGGGCACATCGAGCGGGTCAGCGTCGCCGACGACGGCTCCCCGCTGAACGCCCCCACCACCACGGCCTCGATCAGCGGCGACGGCCGCTACGTGGCCTTCAGCACCACCGCCACCAACGTGGTGCCCGACCAACCCTCCCACCCCAGCGACGTCTTCGTCCGCGACCGCTGGACCGGGCACACCGAACTGGTCACCGCGGGGCCCGGTGGCGGCGGGTACTCCGACAGCCCGTCCATCAGCCGGGACGGCCGCTACGTCGCCTACCTGTCCAACCGCGCCGATCTCGCCCCGGGCTCGAACCCGCGCTACTTCAACGTCCTGGTCACCGACCGCCGTACCGGCACCACTCGGGTGGTCACCACCGGCGTGGACGGCGAGGCCGCGAACAACACCTCGTACGGGGTGACGATCAGCGCCGACGGCTCCACCGTCGGCTTCACCTCCCTGGCGAGCAACCTGCTGCCGGAGGCCCCGGCCGCCGCTGCCACCCCCACCGCCACCACCCCCACCGCTGCCGAGGACGGAGCACCCGGGCTGGCCCCGGCCCGCTTCTACCCGTACTTCGTCTGGAAGGCCGACACCGGCAAGGTCTCCGGCGCCAGCCTGGACGAGGAGGGCACCCTGCGCGGCGTCGCCGTCGGCGCCCGGCTCGGCCCCGACGGCAGGCACGCCCTGTTCGCCCTGCCGTTCCGCATCGGAGGGCCCGGCTCGAACCGGTTCCGGATGGACCTCTACGTCCGGGACCTGGACACCGGCGGTCTGACCCGGGCCAACGCCGGTCTGCCCGGCACCACGACCGAGGCCGGGGCCGGCGCCCCCGCCATGACCGCCGACGGCCGCTGGGTCTACTTCGACTCCAGCGCGGACAACCTCGTCCCCGACGACACCAACGGCGTCAGCGACGTGTTCCGACGGGACCTGTGGACCGGCCGGATCGAACGCGTCAGCCTCACCCGGGACGGCGCGCAGGGCACCGCCGACTCGCTGGGCGCGTCCGTGGACGCCACCGGTGGCACGGTGCTCTTCAGCTCCGCCGACGGCAACCTGGTGCCGGGCGACACCAACGCCGCCACGGACGTCGTCGTGCGGCACCTGTGATGGCCTGATTCCCTTTCCCCATACGTCCGTTGACGTATTTTCCGCCGACATCACCCACGGACGTTGACCCCTCGGCCCTCCCGACGATTGGCTCTGCGAAAGCCCGTCGCCGGGAGGGAGCCCGGCCGGGCGACCATTGGGGAGGAACACCTCATGACACGTACCACCCGCAACCGGTGGCTGTCGGGCGCCGGCAGCGTCCTGGCCGCCGCCGCCGTCCTGGCCGTCACCGCCGCGCCCGCCCAGGCCGCCCCGCGGCCGCGGGGCACCGTCCAGGTCAGCGCCGGGGTGAACGGCACCGCGCCGGACTTCCCGTCCGCGGCCCAGGGCCTCAGCGCCGACGGCCGCTACGCCCTGTTCACGTCCCGGGCCACGAACCTGCTGCCCCAGCCCCCGGTGGGCTGGAGCAACGCCTATGTGAAGGACCTGCGCACCGGCCGCGTCGAGCAGGTCAACCTGTCCGACTCGGGCGCGGCGCCGAGCGGCTCGACCGACCAGGCCGGGATCAGCGCCGACGGCCGCTACGTCGTCTTCGAGAGCGACGGCGAGAACGTGGCGCCCGGCGCGCAGGTCAAGGACCGCACCGAGGTGTACATCAGGGACCGCAGGACCGGCCGCACCGAGCTGGTCAGCAGCAGCCCCACCGACACCGACAAGGACCAGTACCACTCCTCGTACAACGCGCAGGTCAGCGGGAACGGCCGGTACGTGGTCTACGTGTCCTCGCGGAACGACCTGGATCCGACCGTCGTGCCGCCGGAGCCGGAGCCCGGCACGGAGCCCGGCACGGAGCCCGGCACGGAGCCCGGCACGGAGCCCACCGCCGGCCCCTCGCTCGCCAGGCCCTACACCTGGAAGATCAACGTCTACCTCACCGACCGCTGGACCCACACCACCCGGCTGGTCTCCCGCGACTACAACGGCCGGGCGGGCGAGAGCACGTCCTTCCGCCCGACGATCAGCACGGACGGCCGGACCATCGGCTTCGGCTCGATCTCCGCGCTGCTGCCGTCCGAGGAGACGCCCGACCCGGCCGCGTCCCTCACCGCCGGCGACGTCGACCTGCCCCCCGGCGCCGAGGCGGCCCCGCCCGCCGCGCCGTCGGTGCTCCTGGCCCGCCCGACCACCGCCACCTACTACACCTACGACGTCGCCTCCCGGACGATCTCGCCCGCGAGCTACGACACCGCGGGCAAGCTCACCAGTGCGGCCTTCGACGCCACCATCAGCCCCGACGGCCGGTACGCGGTCTACGGCCTGCCCGAGCTCGGCGGCTCGACCAACGGTCACCGCTACCACACCGTGCTGCACGTCCGGGACCTGCGGACGGGCACCGTGACGCGGATCAGCGGCGGCCTGCCCGGCACCAGTTCGGTCGGCTCCTCCGGCCACCCCAGCGTCACCGCCGACCACCGCTGGGTCTACTTCTCCTCCGCCGCCGACAACCTGGTGGCGGGCCCGCAGCACCCGGGCTGGGACGTCTACCGCCAGGACCTGCGCACCGGCCGCACCGAGCGGGTCTCCACCGCGCCCGACGGCTCGTTCGGCAACGGCTCGTCGAACGACCCGTACGTGTCGGCCAACGGCAGGACCGTGCTGTTCGACTCGACCAGCGGCAACCTGGTGGCCGGCACCGACGGCCCGGCGGTCGAGGGCTCCCAGGTCTTCGCCAAGCCCACCCGGCTCCACGCGGGCGACGACGACCAGGGCGAGGACGACGACCAGCAGTAGCCCGATCACACCCCGGGAACCACGACGGGGGCGGGACGTCGGCCGGGCCGGCGTCCCGCCCCCGTGCGGGAGGGTGGGGCAGGTGGTGTGCGGGCCGTGCGGCGGAGGCGAATCGAATCGCCCCCGCCGCACGGCGGTCGTGAGCCCGTGGGCCGGTCCGGTTCCGAGCGGTCCGGCCCACGGGCAGCTCTTCGGGGCTACTCGCCCAGTGCGGCGCGGGCGTCGACGAAGGCGGCGACGGCGCGCTCGACGTCCTCGGTGGAGTGCGCCGCGGACAGCTGCACCCGGATCCGGGCCTGGCCGTGCGGCACCACCGGGTAGGAGAAGCCGATGACGTACACGCCGCGCTCCAGCAGCAGTTCGGCGAGCCGGCCGGCCTTGGCCGCGTCGCCGATCATCACCGGGGCGATCGGGTGGTCGCCGGGCAGGATCTCGAACCCGGCCTCGGTCATCTTCGTGCGGAACAGCGCGGTGTTGGCCGCCAGCCGCTCGCGCAGCTCGTTGGACTTCTCGACCAGGTCGAGCACCTTGAGCGAGGCGGCCGCGATCACCGGGGCCAGCGAGTTGGAGAACAGGTACGGGCGGGAGCGCTGGCGCAGCAGGGCGACGATCTCGCGGCGGGCGGCGACGTAGCCGCCGGAGGCGCCGCCGAGGGCCTTGCCGAGGGTGCCGGTGATGATGTCCACGCGGTCCATCACGCCGTGCAGCTCGGGGGTGCCGCGGCCGCCCGCGCCGACGAAGCCGACGGCGTGCGAGTCGTCCACCATGACCATGGCGTCGTAGCGGTCGGCCAGGTCGCAGATCTCGCGCAGCGGGGCGACGTAGCCGTCCATCGAGAACACGCCGTCGGTGACGATCAGTCGGCGGCGGGCGTCCTGGGTGTCCTGGAGCTGCTTCTCCAGGTCGGCCAGGTCGCGGTTGGCGTAGCGGTGGCGGCGGGCCTTGCTGAGCCGGATGCCGTCGATGATGCTGGCGTGGTTCAGCGCGTCGGAGATGACGGCGTCGCGGTCGTCCAGCAGGGTCTCGAAGACGCCGCCGTTGGCGTCGAAGCAGGAGGAGTAGAGGATCGTGTCCTCCTGGCCGAGGAAGGCCGAGAGGCGGTCCTCCAGCTCCTTGTGGACGTCCTGGGTGCCGCAGATGAAGCGGACCGAGGCCATCCCGTAGCCCCAGCGGTCCAGGGCGTCCTTGGCCGCGGCGAGCACCTCGGGGTGGTCGGCCAGGCCGAGGTAGTTGTTGGCGCAGAAGTTCAGCACCTCGCCCGGGCGGCCGCCGGCGGTCACGGTGACCGCGGCGCTCTGCGGGGAGCCGATCACCCGCTCGGGCTTGAACAGGCCGGCCTCGCGGATCTCGTCGAGGGTCGTGGCGATGTCGGCGCGCACGTTGTCGAACACAGCAGGCTCCTTTTGCGTCGGCGGGGTGGCTCAGGCGGTCCAGTCGAGGATGATCTTGCCGCAGTTGCCGCCCGCGGCGTCGTCGAAGGCGGCCTCGAAGTCGGTGGCGGCGTAGCGGCCGGTGATCACCGGGCTGAGGTCCAGGCCGCCCTCCAGCAGCACGGACATCGCGTACCAGGTCTCGAACATCTCGCGGCCGTAGATGCCCTTGATGGTGATCATCGACGTGACGATCGAGGCCCAGTCCACCGGGAACTGCTCGGCGGGCAGGCCGAGCATGGCGATCTTCCCGCCGTGGGTCATGTTGGCGATCATCGACTGCATCGCCTCGGGCCGGCCGGACATCTCCAGGCCGACGTCGAAGCCCTCGCGCAGGCCGAGCTTCCGCTGGCCCTCCTCGATGGTGTGCTGGGAGACGTCGAGCGCCAGCGTCACGCCGACCTCGCGGGCCAGGTCCAGGCGGTACGGCGAGACGTCGGTGATCATCACGTTGCGGGCGCCGGCGTGCTTGGCGACGGCGGCGGCCATGATGCCGATCGGGCCGGCGCCGGTGACCAGCACGTCCTCGCCGACCAGCGGGAAGGACAGCGCGGTGTGCACGGCGTTGCCGAACGGGTCGAAGATCGCGGCCACGTCCAGGTCGACCGGCACCCGGTGCACCCAGACGTTGGAGGCGGGCAGGGCCACGTACTCGGCGAAGGCGCCGTCGCGGTTGACGCCCAGGCCGACGGTGTTGCGGCACAGGTGGCGGCGCCCGGCCAGGCAGTTGCGGCACTTGCCGCAGACCAGGTGGCCCTCGCCGCTGACCAGGTCGCCGATCGCGATGTCCGCGACCCCGGCGCCGATCTCGGCGACCTCGCCGACGAACTCGTGGCCCAGCACCAGCGGTGTCCTGATGGTCTGCTGGGCCCAGCCGTCCCACTTGCGGATGTGCAGGTCGGTGCCGCAGATGCCGGTCCGCAGCACCTTGATCAGCACCTCGCCGGGGCCGATCTCGGGCATGGGGACGTCCATCAGCCAGAGCCCGGGCTCGGCCTGCTGCTTGACGAGTGCCTTCACGGCGGCTCCTGACGTGCGGGTGGGGCGGCCTGCGGGTCGCGGGGGCAGGCCGGAGGAGCCCGGTTCGGCCGCTCCTGACGGGCACGCTCCGGGCAGGCAGAAATCTGCCTGGTCGGAGGGGGTGCGGTCCATCGAGGAATTCTTAAGGGCGGCCACAGCTGGGCTGAACGATCGTGCCCGAGCGGCGGCCGACGGCGGGTGCGGCATGCCGGTGCTCACCCGTCCGGCCGAGCGCGGGGGCGGTCCGCGCGACACCGGACGGGGGCCGGACAGGGCAGGCCGGGGCCCGACCGGGGGTGCCCGGCGGCGGGCCCGACCGGGGGTGCCCGGCCGCGGTCCGCCAGCCGGGCGGGGCACTCGGCTGACCGTGCTCCCGTTCGGTCCAGCCGGGCACCGACCCGCGCGCGGCCGCACCACCCGGGTGCTTACGGTGGCGGCGCTCCCCCCGCGGCCCCGTGGAGCAGCGCTCCGGCCAGGCCGAGCCGCGCTCCGGGGCCCTCCGCCAAGGGGCCGTCCGCCCCAGAGAGGCCCGACTGCGCCGATGACCGACACCCGGCGGCCCCGACCGGCCGTCCCCCGCTCCGTACCGGCGGCCCGCCCTCCGCGCCCGGCCGTCCCCCGGTCCGTACGGGTGGCCTCCGCCGCCCTCGCGCTGAGCGGCCTGCTCGCCGTCTCCGCCTGTTCCGGGGGCTCCGAGCCCGTGAAGAAGGCCGATCCGGCGGTCACCGCCGAGCCGGCCGCGCTCAGCCCCTCCCCGACCGGCAGCCCCACCGGCGGGGTCGTGGCACTCACCCCGGACGTCACGAGCCGGCTGGACACCGCGATCAAGCAGGTGATGAGCCAGGTCTCCATCCCCGGGGTGATCGTCGGCTACACCACCCCCGACGGCAGCTACCAGCGTGCCTTCGGAGTCGCCGACAAGGACACCGGGACGGCGATGTCCCCGGACCTGTACATGCGGATCGGCAGCGTGACCAAGACCTTCACGGCCACCGGCATCCTGCGGCTCGTGGACCAGGGCAAGCTGAGCCTGGACGACCCCGTCTCCAAGTACGTGCCGAACGTGCCCGGCGGCGACGGGATCACCCTGCGCCAGCTCGGCGACATGCGCAGCGGCCTGTTCAACTACACCCTGGACTCCGGTTTCCAGCAGGCGTTCTTCAACGACCCGACCCGGCCGTTCCCCCCGTCCGAACTGCTCGGGTACGCGTTCAAGCACCCGGCGAACTTCGCGCCGGACGCCAAGTTCGAGTACTCCAACACCAACCTGATCCTGCTCGGGCTGGTGGTCGAGAAGGTCGGCGGGCAGCCTCTCAACGACTTCCTGAAGGCCCAGGTCTTCGACCCGGCCGGGCTCACCAGGACGAGCCTGCCGACCGACGCGGCCTTCCCGGACCCGCACGCCCACGGCTACACCAACCAGACGGCCAGCGGCGCGGTCGAGGACGCCACCGACTGGAACCCGTCCTGGGGCTGGGCGGCGGGCGCCGTCATCTCCACCCTCGCCGACCTCCAGACCTGGTCGAAGGAGCTGGCCACCGGCGAACCGCTGCTCAAGCCCGCCACCCAGGCGGAGCGGCTGAAGTTCAAGTCCACCGGGGACACCCCCGACCTCGGCTACGGTTTCGGGGTGTTCACCACCCACGGGTGGATCGGTCACAACGGCTCGCTGCCCGGGTACGAGAGCGTGGTGATCTACCTGCCGCAGGCCAAGGCCAGCCTGGTCATCCTGCTCAACACCGACATCACGCACGACCAGTCGGAGCCCTCGACGTTCCTGGCGCGGGCGATCACCCAGATCGTCTCGCCGAACAACGTCTACACCCTGCCCACTCCGCCCGCCGCGGGCTCGTCGACGGCCTCCCCGTCCCCGACCGCCTCCCCGACGGGCTCACCGACCGCTTCTCCGACGGGCTCGCCCACGGCATCCCCGTCACCGTCCCCGTCACCGTCCCCGACGGTCTCGCCCACCGCCTCGCCGTCGCCCGGGGTCTCGCCCACGGAGACCGGGGCCACCTCGCCCGCACCCACGCTGCACGTCTCCTGAACCACCGTGCGGGGCTGCCCGACCCCACCGGGTCGGGCAGCCCCGCACGTTTCCTGACGATGCGTCAGCTCCCCAGCACCCGGCCGAGGTCGTAGGAGACCGGCTCCTCCAGCTGCGCGTAGGTGCAGCTCTCCGGGGTGCGGTCCGGCCGCCAGCGCCGGAACTGCGCGGTGTGCCGGAACCGGGTGCCCTCCATGTGGTCGTACGCGACCTCGACCACCCGCTCGGGGCGCAGCGCGATCCAGGAGAGGTCCTTGCCGCCGGTCCAGCGGCTGACCGCCCCCGGCAGCCGGCCCTCGGCGTGCGCGGCCTCGTCCGCCCAGCCGCCCCAGGGGTGCCGGGAGAGGTCCGTCATCCGCAACGGGGCCAGTTCCTCGACGAGTTCGCGGCGCCGGGCCATCGGGAAGGCCGCGCAGACCCCGACGTGCTGGAGCCTGCCGTCGTCGTCGAAGATGCCGAGCAGCAGCGAGCCGACCACCGGGCCGCTCTTGTGCTCGCGGTAGCCGGCCACCACGCAGTCGGCGGTGCGCTCGTGCTTGATCTTGTACATGGTCCGCTCGCCCGGCCGGTACGGCTGGTCCAGCGGCTTGGCGACCACCCCGTCCAGGCCGGCGCCCTCGAACTCGGCGAACCAGGTCCGGGCGAGGTCGAGGTCGGTGGTGGCGGGGGCGGTGAACACCGGGTCGGCGGCGTCGGCGAGCGCGGCCTCCAGGGCCGGGCGGCGCACCGACAGCGGCTCGTCCAGCAGGCTCTCCTCCCCGAGGGCGAGGAGGTCGAAGGCCACGAAGGAGGCCGGGGTGCGCTCGGCGAGCAGCTTCACCCGGCTCGCGGCGGGGTGGACGCGCTCCAGCAGCTCCTCGAAGCGCAGCCGTCCGTCCCGGGCGATCACCACCTCGCCGTCCAGCACGCAGCGCGGCGGCAGCTCCCGCCGGAAGGCCTCCACCAGCTCGGGGAAGTACCTGGTCAGCGGCTTGCCGGTGCGGCTGCCGAGCTCCACCTCGTCGCCGTCGCGGAACACGATCGAGCGGAAGCCGTCCCACTTGGCCTCGTACTGCGCCCCGGGCGGGATCCTGGCCACCGACTTGGCGAGCATCGGCGCCACCGGTGGCATCACGGGCAGGTCCATGCGTCCGATCCTCACCCGGTTCGCCCCGGGGCGCGCGCCGGGCGCGCGGCGCTTAGCGTGAGGGGCATGGGCTCAGCCGTGGAACTGGATGTCGCCGGGCGCACCGTCCGGCTGTCGAACCCGGACAAGGTGTACTACCCCGAGCGCGGCTTCACCAAGCTGGACGTCGCTCAGTACTACCTGGCCGTCGCCGACGGGGTGCTGCGCGGACTGCGCGACCGGCCGACCACCCTGCAGCGCTTCCCGGACGGGGTGGAGGGCGAGTTCTTCTACCAGAAGCGCGCGCCCAAGGGCCTGCCGGAGTGGCTGCCCACCGCCCGGATCGAGTTCCCCAGCGGCCGCTCCGCCGACGAGATCTGCCCCACCGAGCCCGCCGCCGTGCTCTGGGCGGCCAACCTGGGCTGCCTCACCTTCCACCCCTGGCCGGTGCGGCGCTCCGACACCGACCACGTGGACGAGCTGCGCATCGACCTCGACCCGCAGCCCGGCACCGACTTCCACGACGCCGTCCGCGCCGCCCACGAGCTGCGCGCCCTGCTGGAGGAGTACGGGCTGCGCGGCTGGCCCAAGTCCTCCGGCGGGCGCGGACTGCACGTCTACGTGCCGCTGGCGCCCGAGTGGACCTTCACCGACGGGCGGCACGCGGTGATCGCGCTCGGCCGGGTGCTGGAGCAGCGGATGCCCGGGAAGGTCACCACCGCCTGGTGGAAGGAGGAGCGCGGCGAGCGGATCTTCGTCGACTACAACCAGATGGCCCGCGACCGCACCATCGCCTCCGCCTACTCGCTGCGCGCCCGCCCGCGCGCCACCGCCTCCGCCCCCCTGCGCTGGGAGGAGCTGGACGACGCCGCGCCCGAGGACTTCGACCTGCGCACCCTGCCCGCCCGGTTCGCCGAACTCGGCGACCTGAACGCCGGGATGGACGGCCAGGCGTTCCGCCTGGAGGCCCTGCTGGAGCTGTACGACAAGCAGCTCCACGACGAGGGCCTCGGCGAACTCCCGTACCCGCCCGACCATCCCAAGGCGAAGGGCGAGCCGCCCAGGGTCCAGCCGAGCCGGGCGAAGAAGAAGTAGGGCCCCCGACAGGGGCCCTCCCCGTCAGGGCCCCTCCTCCCCGGCGCCGGGCCTCAGCGGTGCGCGCCCGCCGGGGCGAGTTCGGCGACGATCCGCACGGCCTCGGCGATCTGCCCGTCCGTCAGATCGCCCCGGGCCGTCAGCCGCAGGCGGGAGATGCCGTCCGGGACGGACGGCGGGCGGAAGCAGCCGACGGCGAGGCCGGCCCGGCGGCAGTCGGCGGCCCACGCGACGGCGGCCTCCGGGCCCGGGGCGCGCACGGAGACCACGGCGGCCTCGGGCTCGCAGCTGTGCAGGCCGGCCGCGGTGAGCTGCCGGGCCAGGGTGCGGGCGACCTCCCGGGCGCGTTCGGCGCGGGCCGGCTCGGCGCGCAGCAGGCGCAGCGCGGCCAGGGCGGCGCCGGCGGCGGCCGGGGCGAGGCCGGTGTCGAAGATGAAGGTGCGGGCGGTCTCGGTGAGGTGCCGGATCACCCGGCGCGGGCCGAGGACGGCGCCGCCCTGCGAGCCGAGCGACTTGGAGAGGGTGGCGGTGGCCACGACGTCCGGCTGCCCGGCCAGCCCGGCCGCCGCGAGCGCCCCGGTGCCGCCGGGGCCGAGCACGCCCAGCCCGTGCGCGTCGTCCACCAGCAGTGCGGCGCCGTGCGCGCGGGCGGCTTCCGCCAGCGCGGGCAGCGGGGCGGCGTCGCCGTCGACCGAGAATACCGAGTCGGTGACCACCAGCGCCCGCGGCTGCGCCCGCCCGGCGAGTGCCTCGGCGACCGCGGCCGGGGCACTGTGCGGGGCCCGGTGGACGTCGGCGCGGGAGAGCCGGCAGCCGTCGATCAGGGAGGCGTGGTTGTACGCGTCGGAGACGATCAGGGTGTCCGGGTCGGTGAGCGCCGTGAGCGCCGCGAGGTTGGCCGTGTACCCGGAGGAGAACACCAGGGCGGCCTCCACTCCGCAGAACTCGGCCAGCTCCGCCTCCAGTTCGGTGTGCAGGGCGGTCGTGCCCGTCACCAGCCGCGAGCCCGTCGAACCCCCGCCCCAGCGCAGCGCCGCGTCCGCCGCCGCCCGGGTGACCACCGGGTGCCTGGTCAGCCCGAGGTAGTCGTTGCCCGCGAGGTCCAGCACCGGGTCGTCCGCCGGCCGGCTGCGCAGCGTGCGCGTCAGCCCGGCGTCGGCCCGCATCGCGGCCGTCTCGTCGAGCCAGTCGAAGACGTGGGCGGGGGCGGCGGAGGCGGCGGTACGCGGCTCGGCCGCGAGCGGATGGTTCATGCCCGGCACTCTGGCATGCCGCCGGGTGCCGGGCAATGTGCGGATCGGCACAGTCCCGACCGGCCGTTCTTGTCGCGATCCGCCCGCCCTGCGCCGCCACCGGTCGGCCCGACCGGTGGCGGCCCGGGGCGCTCAGAGCGGCAGGCCCTGCCAGCCGCCGAGGCCGGTGGCCGAGGTGCCCGCGCGGAAGTAGACCCGGCCGTCGGTGCCGATGGCGAGGACGTGGAGGGCGCCGGCGCCGTCGACGACCGCCGTCGGATAGTCGAGGACGGTGCCGCCGAGGTCCTGCCAGGTGCCGTAGCCGGCGTTCGGGGCGGTCTGCGCCGTGGTGCTCACGCCGCCGCCGCGGTTGCGCTCGAACAGGACGACCCGGCCGCCGAGGGTGGCCGCCGCCGGCTCGCCCACTCCCCCGTGGCCACCGAGGTTGGCCGGGTTCTGGGCCCAGGATCCGCCGGGCCGGACCTGGTGGCTGACCAGCATCGCGCCGGTGCCGACCTCCCGGTAGGCGAGTTCGATGCGGCCGTCCTGGTCGAGCGCGGCCTTGGGCGGGCCGGCCGGGCGGGCGTTCGGGATCTGGCCCGGGCCGCTGAAGGCGCCGTTCGGGGCGCCCTGCCACCAGCCGAGGATCCCGCTGCGCGTGGCGGCGAACACCTCGATCGCCCCGACGCCGTTGCGGATCGCGGTGACCGGGTCCTGGAGGTCGGTGCCGCCGAGGTCCGCCCAGGTGCCCGCCCATCCGCCGCTCGGGGCGGTCTGCCAGGTGCTGCTGAGGCCGCCCCCGCCGTTCTTGACGAAGAGCTCCAGCCGCCCGTCCTGGTCGTTGGCCACCACGGGCACGCCGACCTGGGCCTCGTTGCCGAGTCCGGCGTTGGGGTTGCCGTGGTCGACCCAGGCGTCCTGCCACGCCCCGTTCGGCGCGGCCTGCGGCAGGGAGACGATGTGGTGGTCGGTGAGGCGCCGGGCGAAGACCTCCAGCCTGCCGTCGGCGTTGGTGCCGACCGCGACGCCGGGCGCCAGCCGCCCGCCCGGGTCGGCGAGCCGCAGCTGCCCGCTCCAGCTGCCGTCGGTGCGGCGCCACTGGGTGTGGAGGGCGCCGGCCCGGACGACGAAGACCTGCGGCCGGCCGTCCTGGTTGAGCCCGGCCCAGGAGGTGCCCCGGGACCAGCGGTAGTACATCCGGGAGAACCAGGAGGCGGAGAAGTTGCCCGTCGAATGGTCGTGGCCGGCGTACTCGGAGAAGTGCAGGCCCTTGGTGCCGCTCGTCGTCGGGTCGAGGTTCACCGGGGCGTCGCCGATGTTGTAGTCCCGGTAGTTCACCTGGACCAGGTCGCCGCCGTACAGCAGGGCCGCCTGGCCGGCGAACTTCGCGGCGGTGACGTGGTCGCCGTGGTCGCCCGAGTAGCGGGTGTCCGGGAGTTCGTCCTGGGCCCGGAGCACGGTGGGCCGGTAGGTCTCCATGATCTGCCGCAGCACCTCGACCACGTCGGCGGCCGTGTAGGTGGACGGCCCGGGCAGCGGGCTGCCGACCGGGACGACCGTGGTGTCGGTGCCGCCGTTCAGCACGTTGACGAGCCCGGCGTCGTGCAGGTTGAGGAAGAGCAGGTGCACCGGCCGGTCCTCGAGGACGTACCGTTCGACCTGCTTGCCCGCGACCGTCCAGGCCTCGGCCGTCCAGTGCCCGACCTCGTCGGTGTCCGGGTCGGTGTCGCCGGCCCCGGCCATCCGGGAGTAGGCGTTGACGGCGCCCATCTGCCGGTTCCAGGTGCGCAGCGGCTCGCCGGCGGTGTCCCAGCAGACGGTGGAGCACGGGTCGCCGGTCCCGTTCCCCGCGGTGACGAACACCGTGACGGACGGGGTGCCGTCGGCGATCGCGTTGGACAGGTCCGGGTTCATGAACAGGATGTCGTCGTCCTCGTGGGCGACGATCTGCAGGAAGAGCGGCCCGGAGCCGGTGACCGCATCGGGGCCGGCTGCTCTGCCCGCCTGCTCGGCCGCGGCCGCGCGGCTCGCGCTCCCTCTGGCCAGGACGGGCGCGGCGAGGGCGGTGAGTGCGACGGAGGCGAGAAGTCGCCGTCGTCCGATTGCCATGTGATTCCTCCCGATGAGGGACCGGAATGTGATGACGCCAAGAGGAGGCTAGCCCATCGCCGGGCCGGCATTGCGCCGGATCGCATTTCTCGGAATTGCCCGGTGGGAAAGTGAATTGACGCGCATTTCGGCGCGGCGCCGGTCGCCCGCCGGGGCCCGCCGTGCCACCGCCGCGGCGCTCCGGCCTTCCCCGCGCGGCCCGCCGCCCCCGGCCGCGGCCGTGCGCTGACCCGCCCGGCACGGCCCCGGGCTTTGCCCGGGGTGGCGGCGAACAGGCAAGATAGCCGGGTGACCCTCCTTGATCTGATGCCGAAGCCCGCCACCCCCGACGCGTTGTACGAGACGTTCGCAGCCTGGGCGGAGGAGCGGGGGATCACGCTGTACCCGGCGCAGGAGGAGGCGCTGATCGAGTTGGTGTCGGGGAACAACGTCATCCTCGCGACGCCGACCGGCTCGGGCAAGAGCCTGGTGGCGGCGGGTGCGCACTTCGCGGCGCTGGCGGAGGGGCAGCGGACCTTCTACACCGCCCCGATCAAGGCGCTGGTGTCGGAGAAGTTCTTCGACCTGGTGAAGATGTTCGGCACCGAGCAGGTCGGCATGATGACCGGCGACGCGAGCGTGAACCCGACCGCGCCGATCATCTGCTGCACCGCCGAGGTGCTCGCCCAGATCGCGCTGCGCGACGGTGCCCGGGCCGACATCGGCCAGGTGGTCATGGACGAGTTCCACTTCTACGCGGAGCCGGACCGCGGCTGGGCCTGGCAGATCCCGCTGCTGGAGCTGCCGCAGGCGCAGTTCCTGCTGATGTCGGCGACGCTCGGCGACGTCCGCCGCTTCGAGGAGGACCTGACCCGCCGCACCGGCCGTCCGACCACGGTGGTGCGCAACGCGACCCGCCCGGTGCCGCTGTTCTACGAGTACCGCCGCACCTCGCTGCACGACACCCTGGAGGAGCTGCTGCAGACCGGCCAGGCGCCGGTCTACGTCGTGCACTTCACCCAGAAGGAAGCGGTGGAGCGGGCCCAGTCGCTGATGAGCATCAACATGTGCTCGAAGGCGGAGAAGGAGGCCATCGCCGATCTGATCGGCGGTTTCCGCTTCACCACCAAGTTCGGCCGCAATCTGTCCCGCTACGTGCGCCACGGCATCGGCGTGCACCACGCGGGCATGCTGCCGAAGTACCGCCGGCTGGTCGAACGCCTCGCCCAGGCGGGCCTGTTGAAGGTCATCTGCGGCACCGACACGCTCGGCGTCGGCGTCAATGTGCCGATCCGCACGGTGCTGTTCACCGCCCTGTCCAAGTACGACGGACAGCGCGTGCGCATCCTGCGCGCCCGCGAGTTCCACCAGATCGCCGGCCGGGCCGGCCGGGCCGGCTTCGACACCGTCGGCCAGGTGGTCGCACAGGCGCCCGAGCACGTGATCGAGAACGACAAGGCGATCGCCAAGGCCGGGGACGACCCGAAGAAGAAGCGCAAGGTCGTCCGGAAGAAGGCCCCGGAGGGCTTCGTCGGCTGGACCGAGGAGACCTTCGACAAGCTGATCGGCGCCGACCCGGAGCCGCTGGTCTCCCGGTTCAAGGTGAGCCACGCGATGCTGCTGTCGGTGATCGGCCGCCCGGGCAACGCCTTCGAGGCGATGCGCAAGCTGCTGACCGACAACCACGAGGACCGGGCCGCGCAGCGCCGGCACATCCGCACCGCGATCGCCATCTACCGCTCGCTGCTGGAGGGCGGCGTGGTGGAGCGGCTGCCCGAGCCGGACGCCGAGGGCCGGATCGTGCGGCTCACCCTGGACCTCCAGGAGAACTTCGCGCTCAACCAGCCGCTGTCCACCTTCGCGCTGGCCGCCTTCGAACTGCTCGACCCGACCTCGCCCTCGTACGCGATGGACGTCGTCTCGGTCGTCGAGGCGACCCTGGACGACCCGCGCCAGATCCTCGCCTCGCAGCAGAACAAGGCGCGCGGCGAGGCCGTCGGCGAGATGAAGCGGGACGGCATCGAGTACGAGGAGCGGATGGAGCGGCTCCAGGAGATCACCTACCCGAAGCCGCTGGAGGAGCTCCTCACCCACGCCTACGAGGTGTACCGCCGGGCGCACCCGTGGATCGGCGACCACCAGCTGCAGCCGAAGTCGGTGGTCCGCGACCTGTACGAGCGGGCGATGACCTTCACGGACTACGTCGGCTTCTACGAGCTGGCCCGCACCGAGGGCATCGTGCTGCGCTACCTGGCCGGCGCGTTCAAGGCGCTGGAGCAGACCGTCCCCGAGGACGTGAAGACCGACGACCTCAAGGACGTCATCGCCTGGCTCGGCGAGCTGGTCCGCCAGGTCGACTCCAGCCTGCTGGACGAGTGGGAGCAGCTGGCCAACCCGACCGAGCCGCAGGCCGCCGAGGTGCGGCTGGACGACAAGCCGGCGCCGGTCACCGCCAACGCCCGCGCCTTCCGCGTCCTGGTGCGCAACGAGATGTTCCGCCGGGTCGAGCTGTGCGCGCTGGAGCACTACGAGGAGCTCGGCGCGCTGGACGGCGAGTACGGCTGGGACGCGGACCGCTGGGCGGACGCCATGGACGGGTACTGGGAGGAGTACGACGACCTGGGCACCGGTCCGGACGCGCGCGGCCCGAAGATGCTGATCATCGAGGAGGAGGACTCCGCCTGGCGGGTCCGGCAGATCTTCGACGACCCGGAGGGCGACCACGACTGGGGCATCAGCGCCGAGGTCGACCTGTACGGCTCGGACGAGGAGGGCCGGGCGGTGGTCCGGGTGACCGCCGTGGACCGGCTCGGCGGCTGAGCCCGGGCCGGGCCGGATGCCTGTCCGCCCGGCCTTGCCACGGCTCTCGACATCCTGTCCGTCCGGTGGTCGGCGGGGCCCTGTGCCGCCGCCGTCGACCGCCGTCCCGGCACGACGGAGGCGAGCGCTCGGCCGGGAGGACCGGCCGGGCGCTCGCCGAGGTGGCGGGACGAAGGTCAGAACCGGGTGCTGACCGTGACGCCGCTGAAGTCAGTGACCGCGTACAGGCTGAGGTAGCGGTAGCCGGCGGTGGGGTTGGTGACGGTGAGGGACTGGCTGGTGCCGGTGGCGGTGGAGGAGGCCGTGAAGGCCTTCGGCGACGCCCAGGTGTCCGCGTTGTAGTAGAGGTGCGCGGTGCCGGTGCCGCCGGAGGTGGTGACCGTCAGCGTGGTGGTCCCGGCGGGCAGGTAGACGTACAGGTAGTCGAGGTTGCCGGCGGTGGCGGTGCGGCCGGTGCGCGAGCAGTTGCGGCCCATCGCGTCGGCACGCTGCTCGGTGCAGGCGGGCAGGGTCACGGGGCCGGCGGTGACGGTGACGGTGGTCGGGGTGGTGGAGATCCGGCCGGTGTCGTCGGTGGCGGTGAGGGCGACGGTGTAGCTGCCGGAGGCCGCGTAGGTGTGGCTCGGGTTGCGCTCCTCGGAGGAGGTTCCGTCGCCGAAGGTCCAGTGCCAGGCGGTGATGCGGCCGGAACCGGTCTGTACGGAGCGGTCGTTCGCGGTGACGGTCGCGCCGTTCACCGAGGTGTCGAACAGGGCGGTCGGGCCGGGGTTGTAGCAGGCGCCGGCGGCACAGGCGTCGAGCCAGAGGTCGAAGTCGGCGTCGTAGGAGGTGCCGAGGCCGTTGTAGACCGCGTAGCCGCCCTGGTAGTCACCGGCGCGGAAGCGGGTCAGCATGGCCTGGACATCGGCCGGGTGCTTCTCCAGCATGTACCGGGTGGCCAGGTAGCCCCACGGGTAGACCCTGGTGGAGTCCGAGTTGCGGGGGGTGCTCTGGAAGAGGTCGCTGAGCTTGTAGGTGTGCTTGGCGGCCTGGGTCATGGCGTCGGTGTCGGTGGCGCCGCGGTAGCGGTGCGAGACGTACTCGGCGAGGCCCTCGACCCACCAGATGTCCGGGACGGACATCTGGGTGGGGTAGTTGCCCTTGAGGTCGTAGATGCTGTCCAGGTAGTGGGTGTACTCGTGGTTCAGGTTCCACACCCGGGCGGGGTCGTTGAGGTTCCAGGACTTCTGGTACATCACCGTCACAGCCGGCACGTTCGGGTCGGTGGCGTCCATGACGGTCTCGCCGCCGTTGTCGGTGTCGTTGCCGAAGATCGCCCACGAGTAGGTGGTGTAGTCGGTCTTGTTGGCGAAGATCCCGAAGGTGACGTTCTGGGCGTACTGGCCGGGGATCGGCCCGTTGTCCTTGACCACGTCGTGGAACAGCGCGTCCTGGTTGCGCAGGCTGGCGCAGACGGTGGCCAGTTCCTCGGCGGACAGCGCCTGGGACTTGATGGTGCGGTTGTCGCAGACCAGTTGCTTCGGCAGGACGACCGAGGTGAGCTTGGCGGGCAGGTCGCAGGTGCCGTAGTACGAGCACTGGCCGCCGTTGTACCAGTTGGCCTGGACGGCCGTGTGCACGTACAGCGGCGCGGCGGGCGTCAGCAGCGGCGCGGCGTCCAGCACCTTCTTGACCAGCGGCTTGACCAGGGGCTCGACGGCGGCGCCGCTCCCGGCCAACCGGGCGAGATCGTTGCCGGCATTGGTGGACAGGACCTCGTTGGACCCGCCGATCAGGTCCTTGTGGTTGATCGCGAAGTCGGCGAGCGAGCGGGCGACGCCCGGGTCCGCGGCGACGGCCCTGACGAAGTCCGGGTTCGAGTTGCCGCGCCAAAGCGGGTACTGCAGCACGGAGTTGACCGCGCCGACCATCTTCGGGATCGCGTTGTAGGAATTGTCGTAGTCGTCGAGTATCCGCTTGTAGGCGTTCAGGTAGCCGGCCTGGACGTTGGCGCTGTCGGTGAGCCACACGACGTCCTTGAGCACGATGCCGTTGCTCTCGCTGACGTCGTGCCAGCGGGAGCCGGCGAAGAAGGCGTCCAGGGCGGCCCGGACGGCGGTGGTGAGCTCGCCGGTGTACGGGCCGGTGGCGTCGGGGTGGTTGAACTGGATGTAGTAGCCGACCTGGAGGTAGAGCGCCAGCTGCTGGACGCCGGTCGAGTTGTCGCCGGTGTAGCCGGCGGCCAGTTCCTTGAAGGCGGCGGCGACGGACAGCATCCGGGACTGCTTGAAGATGGCCGGGTCGGTGCCGCCGCTGCTGTACAGGCCCCGGACGCAGTCCGGGGTCGAGCTCCTGATGAACGCGACCAGGTCGGCCCCGCTGCGCGCGGCGAAGTCCGCCGGGGTGCAGGGCTGTGCGGCCAGGGACTCGGCCGCGACGGGGACGTCTGCCGCGGCCGTGTCGGCGGCGTCGGCCGACGCCGTCATCAGGCGCTCGCCGATCAGCGCGGCGGGCAGCGGCGCCCCGGGCGCGGCGGGCTCCTCGGACCCCGTCCGCGCGCCGGTGGCGGGAGCGGAGGGTGCGCTGGGGCCGGTCGCGGCCTTGGCGGGGGCGGCGACGGGGGCCGCGGTGAGGACCGCGGGTGCCGCGAGGGCTTGGACCGGCAGCACGGCCGTGGCGGTGGCGCAACAGGCGACGACGCCGGCTGCGAGCGTGGAGAGTCTAGTGCGCAGGAGCACGCCGAATCCTTCTTCGAGTGGGGGCAGTCCGACGGGAAGTCGGGCTGAGTGAAGGAGATTTGGCGTGGATCCTGTCACTGACTGAAGGTCAGAACAATGTCACAGGTCATATGATACGAACGTTTCGGCCACCTCCCCGTCCCCCGCCCCCGCCACCCGGCTGACCTGCGGCACTCGCCGTCGACCGTGACGCGCCCCACGCCCACCGGAGGCCCATCACGTCACGAACCGGGTGATTCGGCAGGGCGGCCCGGCCCGCCGGTCCGCCCGTAGTGGCCGATCCGCACCCTCGGCGGCAGGTCACCATGCGGATCAGGGACTTCCTCCCGCACCGCCCCCGTACCCGCCGCCTTCACCCGCCTCCGCCGACGGCTCCCGCCGGACGCTCAGGAGCCGGGCCGGGGATGCCCCGGCCCCCCACCGACCCGCGCCCTCGGGGGAGTCCGCCGCCTCCGGCGGTCCGTCACATCCAGGCGAACGGCGAGCCCGCCGCGTAGGAGAGCGCCCGGGTCGCCTCGTCCAGGTTCTGCTCGGTGGCGACCGCGGTGCCGGCGGTCGTCGGCGCCGTGGCGGGCGGCGTCCCGGTGCCGCTCGGGGCGGCAGCCGCCGGGCGGCCGTCGCCCGGCCGCGAGCTGGTGACCGTCACGTAGCGCCCGACCGCCTCGACCCGCGGGTCCCCGCCCGGCTTGGCGCCGGGGGCCTGGGGCGGCGCGGTGGTGGCGTCGGCGAGGATGAAGGCGATCGCGCCGGGCTTGGCCCGCAGGGCGTCGGCGGCCCGGGCCGCGGAGGGCTGGTCGGGGAAGCGGAGCAGGGTGACACTGCTGAGCACCGGGCGGTCCTGGCCGCTGAAGCTGACGGCCAGGTAGCCCTGGCAGCCGGTGTCCTTCAGCGGGTCCTGGGCGCGGTCCTGGAGCGCCTCGCCGCAGTTCTCGCCCTGCCGGACGCCGTTGCGCCGCGCCTTGTACGCACCGACCTCGACCGGCCGCTGGGCGGGGAAGAGGTTGTCGACGTTGAGGGCCTCGGGGTCGGTGCGCGGCGGCGGGGCCCCCACCACCTTCGGCGTCGCCGAGGCGTCCTTGCTGGACGGGCCGAGCCCGGGTATGTAGTCACCGGGCATCGGGCGGGTGATGATCCATCCGCCGGCCGCGACCACCCCGACCATGACGACCCAGCCGGCCGTCCGGCGGGCCGTCAGCCGGCGGCCCCGCCTGCGTTCCGTCCCCCCATCGGTGTCGGCGCCCCCGCCGACCCGCTGCTCTGCCCGGCCGTCCCGGCCCTCTCCCGGAGTCGGGGTGCGCTCCCCCTGCGTGGTCATGGCGCAGATTCTAAGCACCCCCGGGGTGGCACAGATCACTGGGTCCGGAGGTTGTCGATCATCCTCCGCCGGGGCCGTCCGCCGCGCGCCCGGCCCGCTTCCGGCACTCGCCCCCTACCCGTCGGTAACCGGAGGGTCGACCCCCCGTCAAGCTCGTGACCAGCGGCGGAGCCGTGACCTTCGACACTGTGGCAATCGGCACATCCTCACACCGATCTTCTGGCGGGTTTGCTCTGGCGCCGCTCGATCACCACCAGGCAGGATCGGCCCCATGGATCTGCTCTCTACCCTCACCGCCAAGGGCCTGCGCGGCGAAGTCCCGACCCGCGAGGAGGCCCTGGCCGTCCTCGCCACCACCGACGACGAGCTGCTCGACGTGGTCGCCGCGGCCGGCAAGGTGCGCCGCCGCTGGTTCGGCCGCCGGGTCAAGCTCAACTACCTGGTGAACCTGAAGAGCGGGCTCTGCCCGGAGGACTGCTCGTACTGCTCGCAGCGGCTCGGGTCCAAGGCCGAGATCCTCAAGTACACCTGGCTCAAGCCGGACCAGGCCGCCGACGCCGCCCGCGCCGGGGTGGCCGGCGGGGCCAAGCGGGTCTGCCTGGTCGCCAGCGGGCGCGGCCCGACGGACCGTGACATCGACCGGGTCACCGACACCATGGCCGCCATCAAGGACGCCGACCCCGAGGTCGAGATCTGCGTCTGCCTCGGCCTGCTCTCCGACAACCAGGCGGAGCGGCTCAAGGCGGCCGGCGCCGACGCCTACAACCACAACCTCAACACCTCCGAGGGCACCTACGGCGACATCGCCACCACCCACACCTACGCGGACCGGGTGGACACCGTGCAGAAGGCCCACGGCGCCGGCCTGTCCGCCTGCTCCGGCCTGATCGCCGGCATGGGCGAGAGCGACGAGGACCTGGTCGACGTCGTCTTCGCGCTGCGCGAGCTGGGCTCGGACTCCGTCCCGGTCAACTTCCTGATCCCGTTCGAGGGCACCCCGCTCGCCAAGGAGTGGAACCTCACCCCGCAGCGCTGCCTGCGCATCCTGTCGATGGTCCGCTTCGTCAACCCGGACACCGAGGTGCGGATCGCGGGCGGGCGCGAGGTGCACCTGCGCTCGATGCAGCCGCTCGGCCTGCACGTCGCCAACTCCATCTTCCTGGGCGACTACCTGACCAGCGAGGGCCAGGCCGGGCAGGCCGACCTCGACATGATCAAGGACGCCGGCTTCGAGGTCGAGGGCGCCGGCGAGGCCACCCTGCCGCGCCACCGGGCGGACGTCGCCGAGGCCGCCCGGGCCGCCCACGCGGGCGGCGGCTGCGGCACCGCGGCCTCGGCCTGCGGCAGCGGCGGTGGCTGCGGTCCGTGCGGCGGGCACGCGCACGCGCCGTCGGCGGCCGACGCGCCCTTGCCGGCCGAAGCGCCCCCGGCGGCCGGCACCGAGGACGAGCTCCGCAGCGACCTCGTGAAGGTCCGCCGCCGCGGCGCCGGCACCGAACTCGCGCCCAACGCCTGACAGTTCCGACCCCACCGGAGAAAGCACCATGCTCCAGCCGATCCCGTCCGCGACCGACCTGCTCGCCCTCGACCGCGCCCACGTCTGGCACCCGTACGGGCCGATGCCCGGGACCGCCACCCCGTACGTGGTCGAGTCCGCCTCGGGGGTGCGGCTGCGCCTGGCCGAGCCGGTCGCGGGCGGGCGGCGCGAACTGGTCGACGGGATGTCGTCCTGGTGGGCGGCGATCCACGGCTACCGGCACCCCGTACTGGACGAGGCGGTGCGCGACCAGCTGGGGCGGATGAGCCATGTGATGTTCGGCGGGCTCACCCACGAGCCCGCCGTCCGGCTGGCCTCGACCCTGGTGGAGATCACCCCGGAGCCGCTGCGGCACGTCTTCCTCGCCGACTCGGGCTCGGTGGCCGTCGAGGTCGCGATGAAGATGTGCCTCCAGTACTGGCGGTCCATCGGCCGGCCGGCCAAGCGCCGGCTGCTCACCTGGCGCGGCGGCTACCACGGGGACACCTTCCACCCGATGTCGGTCTGCGACCCGGACGGCGGGATGCACCACCTGTGGGGCGGGGTGCTGCCCGGACAGCTGTTCGCCCCGGAGCCCCCGGCCGGGTTCGACGCCCCGCTCGACCCGCGGTACGCGGCGGAGTTCGAGGAGCTGATGGCCCGGCACGCCGACGAGCTGGCCGCCGTCATCGTCGAACCGGTCGTCCAGGGCGCGGGCGGGATGCGCTTCCACTCGCCCGCCTACCTGCGGATGCTGCGCGAACTGTGCGACCGCTACGGCGTGTTGCTGGTCTTCGACGAGATCGCCACCGGCTTCGGGCGCAGCGGCGCGCTGTTCGCCGCCGACCACGCCGGCGTCTCCCCGGACGTCATGTGCCTCGGCAAGGCGCTCACCGGCGGCTACCTGACGCTGGCCGCCACGCTGTGCACCGGCGAGGTCGCCGACGGGATCAGCCGCGGCGAGGTGCCGGTGCTCGCCCACGGGCCGACGTTCATGGGCAACCCGCTGGCCTGCGCCGTCGCCAACGCCTCGCTGGAGCTGCTGCTCGGGCAGGACTGGGCGGTGGAGGTGAAGCGGATCGAGGCGGGGCTCGCCGAGGGCCTCGCGGCGGCCGCGGACGTCCCCGGCGTGCTCGACGTCCGGGTCCGCGGGGCCATCGGCGTCGTGCAGTTGGACCACCCGGTGGACGTCGCGGCGGCCACCGAGGCGGCGGCGCGGGAAGGCGTGTGGCTACGGCCCTTCCGGGACCTGATCTACACCATGCCCCCCTACGTCGCCCAGGACGAGGACGTGGCGCGGATCGCCGCCGCCGTCACCGCCGCGGCGGTGACGGGATGAGCGCCCGCATCCTGTTCGTGACGGGGACGAACACCGACGTCGGCAAGACCGTCGCCACCGCGGCACTCGCCTCGGCGGCGCTGCGGGCCGGACGGAAGGTCGCGGTGCTCAAGCCCGGGCAGACCGGCGTGACGGCCGGCGAGCCCGGCGACGCGGCCGAGGTCCGGCGGCTGGCGGGCGGTTCGACCGTCCGCGAGCTGGTGCGCTACCCCGAGCCGCTGGCCCCCGACACCGCCGCCCGGCGGGCCGGGATGCCGTACCTCTCCCCCGCCGAGGTGGTCGCCGAGGTCGCCGAGCTGGCGTCCACCCACGACCTGGTCCTGGTGGAGGGCGCGGGCGGGCTGCTGGTCCGCTACGACGACGAGGGCCGCACGCTCGCCGACCAGGCCCGGGCCGTGCTCGACGCCGGACTCCCCGCCGAGGTCCTGCTGATCGCCTCCGCCGGGCTCGGCACGCTCAACATCGTCTCCCTCACCGCGGAGGCCCTGGCGGCCCGCCGGCTGCCGCTCGCGGGTGTCGTCGTCGGCTCCTGGCCCGCCGAGCCCGGCCTCGCCGAACGCTGCAACCTGGCCGACCTGCCCCGTTCCGCCGGCGCACCGCTGCTCGGCGCGCTGCCGGAACGGGCGGGCGGCGCCGAGGACTTCGCCGCCCTCGCGTACGCCTCGCTCGCCCCCGAGCTGGGCGGCGGCTGGGACGCGGAGCACTTCGCCCACGCCCACCGGCCCGAATCGGCCCCGCTTCGCTCGAAGGGGTGATCCGGGCTTCCCGCACTGTCGCGAGCGGGTACGGCTCAATACCGTTCCTTCCATGACAGACGGGCTCACCCCTGACGAGGCCCTGCGGGCCCTGGCCGCCCTGGAGGCGGCCTGGAAGGACGACGACGAGGCGCTGTCCGCCCTGGCGGCGGGCGGCGCCGACGAACGGCCGCTCCCGGCACTGGTCGCCGCGTACGGCGAGCATGCGATGGACACCCTGATGGCGCTCGCCTTCGGCCTGCGCGCCACCATGAGCGACGAGGAGATCGCCGAGATCTCCGACGCCGTCAGCTCCAACATCGGCGCCCGGATGAGCGCGCTGCTGACCCAGACCCTCAAGTCCTGGGGCGCCCTGGCTCCCGCGGACGACCTCGCGGTGACGAAGATCATCGCCCACACGGTGATCGACGCGATGCGGGCCGTCACCGAGGACCCCAGCAAGACCGAAGTACTGCCGCTCCTGGCCACCTTCCGCAGCTACGCCCTCAACGGCACCTGAACAGAACGGAATCGGCGTGGGCTTCGAGGCAATCGAAGCCCACGCCGTCATGCGCGCACTCTCATCCATCCGGCGGCGAAGGCAAACCCGCCGGTCGAGGACGCGAGGAACACGAGGACGTACGCCATGGCACTCGCCGAAGCGGAGACGCCCTCGGGGATGAGGAGGGTGGCGACACCGGCGATCGCGAGACTCCCGGCGGTGATGACGCCGGCGGCGACTACGGCCGCATACCTCTGCGGAGGACGACGACCAGCCGCTCGATGACGTCCGGCCGGGCGGCCCCGAGGTCGATCAGGACGACGCCGGTGGCCTTGGCCGAGCGCCAGTCGATCCCGAGGGACGGGAGTTGCACGGAGGCGGCGTTCAGGACGGCCCGGAGGTCGTCGAGGACGTCGGCGGCGGTGCGACGGTCGTCCGCCGTGATCTTGTCGATCTTGCTGCTCATCGGGCATCTCACTGTTCGGTGTCGGAGATCCAGCGCGCTTCGGTGTCCCACTCGACGCCCCCGTCGAGGGGCCGGAGGTAGGCGCGGCCGTGCTGCCACCCCATGAAGGCGGCCCACCGGCCGGAGCGGACGTCGAAGACCCGCTCGCCGGTGGTCGACGGCCGGTAGGGGACGGGCGGCGGCGCCACCCGTCGCGCGGGCGGCGCCGCCGGGGTGAGGGCGGAGGGGTTCATCCGCGCCTCGGGGATGGAGTCGCCGCACTGCGGGCACCGGCAGGCCGGAAAGTTCCGCCGCAGGAGCAGGCTTTCACCGGATTGATTGTTCGTCATATCCACCGACTAGTCTCTCTCTGTTGTTACCCCCTCACCAAGAGTGTCCAATCGGGGCTACCATGGGAAGCACTTCACTTTGACAGCGAGCACTGTGGAATGGGTGGTCACCATGCCCGAGCGGGTAGTAGACCCGACCTCATCTCCGAACGCGGCCATCGGCGTTCAGCTTCGAAGGTTCCGCAAGGCCAGAGGGCTCACGCAGATCGAGCTCGGCCGGCGGACCAACTACAGCGACTCGCTCATCTCGATGATCGAGAACGGAGAGCGTCCCGCGCCGCTGAACCTCGTCCGCCGCTGCGACAAGGAGCTCGACACCTGCGAGGCGCTTGAACTCCTGTACTGGACCGCCAAGAGCAGTACTTTGATCGGCGGGTTCCTCGCCTTCATCGAGCACGAACGCAAGTCCACCGCGTTCAAGGTCTACGAGCTGAACGTCATTCCCGGTTTGCTTCAGACTCGGGCCTACGCCACCGCGATCGTCAGCGCCGAGGCCCGGCGAGGCGAGATCCCTCAGGACAAGGTCAGCGAACGCGTGAATGTCCGCATGGCGCGGCAAGCCGTGCTCTACAAGGACCCTGCACCCTCGATTCGCATTGTCATGGAAGAGAGCTGCCTGCGGCCCGTCGGCGGTCCCTTCGTCATGGCAGAACAGCTTCGTCGACTCGAGAGCGTGGCCAGCCTCCCGCACGTGATGATGCAGATCGCGCCGTCCAGCCTCGGCGAAGATCTTCCGTCGCTCTTGCCGTACACACTCCTCACCTCCCCCAGCGGTACATGGATGGCCTACCTCGAAACCATCCAACGGGGTTACGTGGAACGGGAGAACGAGGAGAACATCCGGTCTCTCGGAAGGACTTACGATTGGCTCCAGGCCCAAGCCCTCTCATGTGCGGACACGCTGACTGTCATCCGCACGCGTCTCAAGGAGTTCCACGCCATGTCCCCCATCGCGGCCGCCAAGCCCAACTCCTGGCTGAAGTCCTCGTACAGCAGCGGCGGTGGCAACTGCATCGAGGTCGCGCCCGGCTTCCCGGGCGTCCTGCCGGTCCGCGACAGCAAGGACCCCGACGGCCCGCAGCTCGGCTTCCGTCCGGACGCCTGGCAGTCCTTCATCACCGGCGTCAAGTCCGGCGAGTTCGGGAGCATCTGACGCCCTCGCCGCCCTGCCGAAGCGACAGGGCGGCGGCACTTCCCCTCAGCGGCCCTCGGCGATCAGGAAGCGGCCGGAGCGCCAGTGCAGGCGGGCCGGGCCGCCGGTGGGCCAGTCGTGGTTGAGGTGGCGGCGGTCGCGGCCGAGCGCGCCCAGCTCGCGCGGACGCAGGGTGCCGCTCGTCAGGCCGGCGGCCTCGCCGTCCGTCACCGGCATGATCGTCACGTACTGGGCGTCGTCCCCGCCCATCCAGTCGACGACCTCGGTGAAGATCCACACGAACCGCTGCGAGCAGTCCCGGCAGCGCCGGAGGTCGACGGAGAAGCGAGAGCCGTCCACCACCTCCGTCTCGTGCTCGAAGCCCTCCCGCTGCCGGCCCCACACCGCCCGTTCGTCCTCGCCGTAGCACTTCGCGCAGCCGAACTCCGCCATCGGCCTTCCCATTCGGTCGACTCCTGTTCCGCGACGTCCCGTGTCGCGGCCCATGATGCCCGCAGGACCCCGCCGACCGGCCGGGCCGTCACTCGACCGGGGAACAATTCACGGGCCGTTCCCGCGCTGTTGGCACCTTGGGGCTGATCGCCGACAGACCGGTTGACGACAGAGTGACGCGTACATGTCCCAGATTTCTGGGATACTCACCGCCCCCGGCACCGCGCAGAATCGACGACAGGTGCACCGCCCAGCGGACACCGACAAATCGTCGATTCGATCCAGGAGTTGATCTACCATGACACGCTCCTTCAAGCGCGCCGGCGCCGTCCTCGCGGCGGCCGCGATCGCGTTCTCCCTGTCCGGCGCGGCCACGGCCGTCGCCCAGCCCGCGGCGACCGGGAGCACGGCCGGACACTGCGTGGTGAGCGCGGAGGGCGGGCAGTCGCACTGCTTCGGCACCTACCGGGAGGCCATCAAGTTCGCCACCGGCGGGCGGGTCGCCGACGCTCCGCTGAGTGCTGCGGCGGCCGCCCGCGACAGCGCGTTCGCCGACAAGCTGAACAGCCCGGACGGCATCGACCTGGTGGTCCTGGGAACGATCTACGACGACTTCTTCTTCGAGGGTCAGTCGATCACCTACACCGGCCCGCACGGCTGCTACAACGGGAACGCCGCCGACTACTCGTTCGACATCGCCGCCCCGCTCACCAACCACGTGTACTCGCTGCGCCCGTACGCCAACTGCTGGTTCAACCTGTACACCGGGCTCCAGGCCAGCGGCTACGGCAGCCCCAGCTACAAGGGCGAGACCGTGCAGGTGGACGAGGCCTGGCGGACCCACTCCAAGTCACTGACGCTCGGCTGAGCACCGACCGCTCCTGACGCCCGCACCCCACCCCGCTCGGCGCTCGCCTCCCGGTGACCGCCCGGGCTGTTGCTCCCCGGCCACCGGTCAGGGCACCAGCGTGGCCCTGACCGCCGCCTACGTCCTGGCGGGCGAACTGCACGCGGCCGA